>NZ_JBMDIJ010000009.1:0-145434 GCF_057808595.1 Pseudomonas sp. FG98
TCGCGACCCCGACCTTGGCAAGGTCGTGCTCTACCAACTGAGCTATTCCCGCATTGGCGTCCCCTAGGGGACTCGAACCCCTGTTACCGCCGTGAAAGGGCGGTGTCCTAGGCCACTAGACGAAGGGGACACGCTACAACTTTTCACTCCCTGCCGCGTTTCGCTGTGTGCTTTACGCTGCAAGTGGCGCGCATTCTAGGGATGCTTCGGAGGATCGTCAACCCCCAATTAGAAATTTATTTAAATCAATGACTTCGGGGCGTTTTAAGACCTACCCAGAGTCCCGCCCTCTTGTTTCCAACGGCACTGCCGACACAGAAAATACAGAGGAAAGAATTGTCCGACTGTGACCCAGGGCAAATTGCCATCAATCCCCTGCGGGCTTCTGCCAAACTGCTCTATCCGGGCAAATGGGAAGCCACTACACTCAATCGGTATACCTGACTGACGAGGCGTGAACGGTGACACCACTAATGATTACCCTGCTTATAGTGGCGGGTATCGCCTTACTGATCGTGATCGGCTACCTGAACAATGTAGTCGAGAACAACAAGCTGGAGCGCGCACGACTCAAAGTCGAGCTGGCCGACCGCTTGCGTCGCATAGGCGAAATCACCGAAACCTTCCCCGGCCAGTTGATGAGCCCGCCGCTCAAGCTGCTGCTGACCCGCCTCGAACTCAACCTCAACCAGCGCCAACTGGCCCTGGACAAGACCAGCGACGCCATTCGCGCGCGCATCGGCGAGCTGGATACGCTGATCGCCCAGGGTGAATCGCTGCCGGTGACCAACCCGCCCTCGCCAATCCAGACCGAGGCCAAGGCCAAGGACATCCGCTTCCTGCTGGAGGCACTGCACAGTCAGGTCGTGCGCGCCTGCCAGGAAGGCTTCCTGGCCACCAACGAAGCCAAGTACTGGGTCAAGGAAATCCGCCATATCCTGGTAGTGCTGCATATCGAGTTCTTCAACAACCTTGGCCAGGCCGCCCTGCAGCAGAACCAGCCAGGGCACGCCCGCCTCGCCTTCGAGCGCGGCGTCCAGTATCTGCGCAAGCAGCCGGAGCCCGCGCAGTACCGCGAGCAACTGGAGTACATGGAGAAAATGCTCAACCGGGCCAACGCCATGGTTCTGGACACCATCGAGCCGACCGCCGACGACGTCAACGCCCTGACCGAGGGCTTGAAGACCGACGAAGAAGAGAACTGGAAGAAGAAAGTCATCTACGACTGAGACGACCAGAAAAAGACAGAGGGGCCGCAAGGGCCCCTCTTTCATTCATGCCGATCAGCAATCGGTCGCCTGCAGGAAAATCGCCGCCAGGCGCTCCAGCCCCGCCTGGTCCTCGACAGCAAAACGCGCCAGTCGCGGACTGTCCAGGTCCAGCACGCCAATCAGCCGACCGTCCTTGACCAGCGGAATCACCAGTTCGCTGTTGGATGCACTGTCGCAGGCGATATGCCCGGGGAACGCATGCACATCCTCGACCCGCTGGGTTTCCAGGCTAGCGGCTGCCGCCCCGCATACACCACGACCAAAGGGGATTCGCACGCAGGCGACCTGCCCCTGAAACGGGCCCAGCACCAGTTCGCCATCGCGATTGAGGTAGAACCCCGCCCAGTTCAGGTCGTCGACCTGGCTATAAAGAAAGGCGGAAAACTGCGCGGCGTTGGCAATGAAATCCCGCTCGCCACTGAGCAGGGCCTCCAGTTGTGCAGCCAGCAGTGCATAACCACCCAGGCCGGCACCCGCCGCATTCAAATCGATCATCTGTGTTGCTCCAGCAGTTTGAGTCCGACCCAATAACGGGCGAACTGATAGGCACAACGGCCATTACGGTTACCGCGGCCGGTTGCCCAGCGAATCGCGGCCTTGTCCAGTTCTTCGTCACGCACCCAGACCAGGCCGGGCCCCTTGGCCAACTGGCCGATCCAGTGCTCGACGACATTGAGGAAATGCTCCTGGCTGAACGGGTAGAACGACAGCCACAGGCCGAAGCGGTCGGACAAGGCGATCTTGTCCTCCACCGCCTCATTGGGATGCAGCTCGCCGTCGACCATCTTCCAGTTCTCGTTGTCGCTCTGTTTTTCCGGTACCAGGTGACGGCGGTTCGAGGTGGCGTACAGCAGCACATTGTCCGGCGCCTGCTCCAGAGAACCGTCGAGCACGCTCTTCAGTACCCGGTAATCGCCCTCCCCGGCTTCGAACGACAGATCGTCGCAGAACAGCACGAAGCGTTGCGGCAACTTCTGCAGCTGCTCCACCACCCGCGGCAAGTCGGCAAGATGATCGCGCTCGATCTCGATCAGACGCAGGCCGGCGCCAGCGTACTCGGCCAGCAGCGCACGAACCAGCGAGGACTTGCCGGTCCCGCGCGAACCCCACAGCAGCGCGTGGTTGGCCGGCATGCCATCGAGGAACTGGCGGGTGTTGCGCCCCAGCTGGTCACGCTGCAAATCGACACCGATCAGGTCGGACAAGCGAATGTCCAGGCTCACTTCCAGCGGCAGGAGAAAACCGCTGCGTCCGTCACGCTGCCAGCGTGCCGCCAGGCAAGTGCTCCAATCGACATCCGGCCGGGGCATCGGCAACAGGGGTTCGAGACGCGCCAGCACGCTTTCGGCGCGATCGAGAAAAGCATTCAAACGAGAGTCCACGGGAAATTCCTCGGTCAGTTCCAGTCAATAACGAGCGAACTGAATGTGTGACAGTACATGCCAGTAGCCGGGGTTGATCGGCTATGCTTGCGCAGCGCATGGAATGTGGAACTGGCTCGGGACCATGGATATCAAGTTCACCAATCGCCTGTCGTACAAGCAAGCCCGGCTGACCGTCCTCGTCGGCTTCATCCTGGGAACCTTGCTCAGTCTCATCCAGATAGGGATCGATTATGCCAGCGAAGACGCGTCCATCAACCGCGAGATGCAGGCCCTGCTGGACATCAGTCACAACACCGCATCGCGCATCGCCTACAACATCGACGCCGAACTGGCCCAGGAACTGACCCTCGGCCTGCTGCAATCCCCCGCCATCGTCCGCGCCCGCCTGATCGACAACAACGACACCGTCCTCGCCGACATGCAACGTCCACGCGAGGAAAGCGCCTACCGGGTCATCAGCGATTTCCTGTTCGGCAACAACCGGGAATTCCGCAATCGCCTGTTTCTCAGCCACATGCCCGACGAGTACCTGGGCACCCTGTACCTCGACGTCGACACCTTTGCCTTCGGCAGCCGCTTCCTCAAGCGCGCCGAAGTCACCCTGCTCAACGGTTTCGTGCGCAGCCTGGTGCTGACCGGCATCCTCCTGGCGCTGTTCTACATGATGTTGACCAAGCCGCTGGTGCGGGTGATCAGCGCCTTGAGCAACCGCGACCCGCAGGACGGCGCGCAAGGCAAGCTGCCCTTCCCGGTCGGTCATGAACACGACGAAATCGGCGTCCTGGTAAAAGTCGCCAACCAGCAGTTCGTGACCATGGCCACCGAGATCCAGCAACGGCGCAATGCCGAAAATCGCCTGACCGATTACCTCAGCCAGCTTGAGAACATCGTTTCGGCGCGCACCAACGAGCTCAAGGCCAGCAACAACCGCCTCAGCCAGTCCAACCTGGAACTGGAAGATGCCCGCCGCCGCGCCCTCGACATGGCCCAGGCCCGTGCCGCGTTCCTGGCCAACATGAGCCACGAGATCCGCACCCCGCTCAACGGTCTGCTGGGCATGATCGCGCTGTCCCTGGACAGCCCGCTGAACACCGAACAGCGCCAGCAACTGTCGATCGCCCATGACTCGGGCAAGGTGCTGGTGGAACTGCTCAACGATATCCTCGACCTGTCCAAGTTCGATGCCGGCCAACTGGAGCTGGAGCGCATCCCGTTCGACCTCGGCACCCTGGTTGAAGACACGGCCAACCTGCTGTCGCAGAACACCGCGCCGAACGTGGAACTGACCTGCCTGATCGATCCGAAATTTCCCTCGCAGGTCCTCGGCGACCCGACCCGGGTCCGGCAGATCGTCAGCAACCTGCTGTCCAATGCCCTCAAGTTCACCCGCTTCGGTCGCGTCGATGTACGCCTGAGCGCCCAGGGTGGCGGCGTACGCATCGATGTCTGCGACACCGGCATCGGCATCGCCGCGGAAGCCCAGACCCGGATCTTCCAGCCCTTTACCCAGGCCGCTGCCGGAATTACCCGGCAATACGGCGGCACCGGCCTGGGCCTGACCCTGACCAACAACCTCTGCGAAGCCATGCAGGGACGCCTGAGCATCAGCTCGGAAACGGGCTTTGGCAGCCAGTTCAGCGCCGAACTGCCACTGCCCAGCCATACCGCAGCGATCTCGCTCGAACCGCTGCGCGGGCATGTGGTTGCCATCAGCAATGCCAAGAGCGGCCTGGCCGAACTCCTGCAAACCCTGCTGCCGCGCTGGGGCGTGCACTACGAGCGCCTCGACAGTCTCGCCGGCCTCGGTGACAAGACTCCCGACCTGCTGATCACCGACGACCTGGACTGCGTGCTGACCCTGCGTCCGGCGAGCAAGGCACCGATCCTGCTGATCACGGCCTACGGCAACTTCCTTCCCGGCGAACAGGCAGCGAGCCTTGCTCCCCTGCAACAACAGGCCCGCCCGCTGGCCCGCGGCGCGCTGTACCAGGCGTTGCGCCGGGTACTGATGCGGATCGACGAAGGCACTGCGGTACAGCAGACGGCAAAACCGGCCAGCACCCAACGCGGCCGCATCCTGCTGGTGGAGGACAACCCGGTCAATCAACTGGTTGCCAAAGGCATGCTGGCCAAGCTCGGTTGCGAGGTCGCTATCGCCGCCCATGGCGCCGAAGCGCTGGAGCAACTGGAGGAAGGCCATTTCGATCTGGTGCTGATGGACTGCAACATGCCGGTGATGGACGGCTATGAGGCCAGTCGGCGCATCCGCCAGAGCGGACGCTGGCCGAACCTGCCAATCGTCGCCCTGACGGCCAACGCCATGCCCGAGGAGCGAGAACGCTGCCGCGCCGCGGGTATGAACGATTACCTGGCCAAGCCGTTTCGTCGCGAAGAACTGGAGGCCCTGATCGACCACTGGGCCCCACCGCCGGTCACTTGAGCAATGCCTCGATGTCCGCGCCGAGGGCATCCGGCTTGGTGGTCGGAGCGTAGCGGCTGACCTTTCCGGTCGTCGGATCCAGCAGGAACTTGGTGAAGTTCCACTTGATGCCCTGGGAACCAAGCAGGCCGGGCGCGCGCTTTTTCAGCTCGACGAACAGCGGATGCGCCCCGGGACCGTTGACGTCGATCTTGCGGAACAGCGGAAAACTGACCCCGAAATTCAGCTCGCAGAACTGCGAAATCGCCGTTTCATCGCCTGGTTCCTGCTTGCCGAACTGGTTGCAGGGAAAGCCGAGGACCACCAGGCCACGCTCGCGATAGGTCTGCCAGAGCGCTTCGAGCCCCTTGTACTGAGGGGTGAAGCCGCACTGGCTGGCGGTGTTGACGATCAGTACGGCCTTGGCCGGAAAGTCCGCCAGGGTCTTCTGCTCGCCCTTGATCGTGGTGCAGGGAATATCCAGCAAAGCCATGAGCCACTCCTTTTGCTATCGAGAAAGCGCCGTTCAGCGCGGTTCGAGTTCCAGACACACGGAATTGATGCAATAACGCAGGCCGGTCGGTGGCGGCCCGTCGGGGAAAACGTGACCCAAGTGCGCATCGCAGCGCGAACAGGTGACTTCGGTACGGATCATGCCGTGGGAGGTGTCGCGGATCTCGATCATCGCGCTGTCCTCGATCGGCTCGTAGAAGCTCGGCCAGCCACAGCCGGAATCGAACTTGGCACGGGAATCGAACAGCGGCGCCTGGCAGCAGATGCAATGGTAGATGCCATCGGTCTTGGTCGAGTTGTACTTTCCGCTGAACGGGCGCTCGGTGCCTTTCAGGCGACACACCTGGTACTGCGCGGGATCGAGCATCGCGCGCCATTCTTCAAGGGTTTTCTCAATCTTTTCCATGGGCAGGCCTCGGCAAATAAAAAGCCCGTGCTGCTTCTTTTCGTCGGCACGGGCGAGACGTATTATTGCGCCTCAATTCAGACATCAGTCTGGCACCCGGATTACCCGCATTTCAAACCTTTTCACGGCGCGGTAGGGTTAGTACGAAGGCATTTTCCGTACAAAGCCCAGGCGGCGATCTTTTCTTATCGGGATCACATCATGCAGGTCAGCAAATCGAACAAGCTCGCCAATGTCTGCTATGACATTCGCGGCCCGGTGCTCAAGCACGCCAAGCGTCTGGAAGAGGAAGGCCATCGCATCCTCAAGCTGAACATCGGCAACCCGGCGCCCTTTGGTTTCGAAGCGCCGGAAGAAATTCTCCAGGACGTGATCCGCAACCTGCCGACCGCCCAGGGCTACAGCGACTCCAAGGGCCTGTTCAGCGCGCGCAAGGCAGTGATGCAGTACTGCCAGCAAAAGCAGATCGAAGGTGTCGGCATCGAAGACATCTACCTGGGTAACGGCGTCTCCGAGCTGATCGTGATGTCGATGCAGGCCCTGCTCAACAACGGCGACGAAGTGCTGATCCCGGCACCGGACTACCCGCTGTGGACCGCCGCGGTAAGCCTGGCCGGCGGCCGTCCGGTGCACTACCTGTGCGACGAGGGCGCCGACTGGTTCCCCGACCTGGAAGACATCAAGGCCAAGATCACCCCGAACACCAAGGCCCTGGTGATCATCAACCCGAACAACCCGACCGGTGCGGTGTATTCCCGCGAAGTCCTGCTGGGCATGCTCGAGTTGGCGCGCCAGCACAACCTGGTGGTGTTCTCCGACGAGATCTACGACAAGATCCTCTACGACGAAGCCGTCCACGTCAGCACCGCCTCGCTGGCCCCGGACCTGCTCTGCCTGACCTTCAACGGCCTGTCCAAGTCCTACCGGGTCGCCGGCTTCCGCTCCGGCTGGCTGATCATCTCCGGCCCCAAACAGCACGCCCAGAGCTACATCGAAGGCCTGGATATCCTGGCCAACATGCGCCTGTGCGCCAACGTGCCGTCGCAGCACGCGATCCAGACCGCGCTTGGCGGGTACCAGAGCATCAACGACCTGGTCCTGCCTCCTGGCCGCCTGCTGGAGCAGCGCAACCGTACCTGGGAACTGCTCAACGACATTCCCGGCGTCAGCTGCGTCAAGCCGATGGGCGCACTCTATGCCTTCCCGCGGATCGATCCGAAGGTCTGCCCGATCTTCAACGACGAGAAGTTCGTCCTTGACCTGCTGCTCTCGGAAAAACTGCTGGTGGTCCAGGGCACTGCCTTCAACTGGCCAAACCCGGACCACTTCCGCGTGGTGACCCTGCCACGGGTCGACGATCTCGAGCAGGCCATCGGACGTATCGGAAATTTCCTGAAGTCCTACCGCCAGTAACCTACAGTCATACCTGTGTAGGAAAAGACGCAGGTATCGACACTCCTCACGTCAGAATTTTCAACCTGCGGCTCTGGGCCGCGGGTTGGATTGACGCACCTGTCTGTCAGGCACGTACACAGTTTGAAATAGTCGATCGGTTGAATCGCCAGGACGCGCACCTTATATAGCCGCATACGCTACATATCTATCCGTCTGGAGAACGTAACAACCATGATGCGCATTTTGCTGTTCGTAGCCACCAACCTTGCGGTAGTGCTGGTCGCCAGCATCACCCTGAATCTGCTTGGCTTCAACGGGATCATGGCGGCTAACGGGTCCGACCTGAAACTCGACTCCCTGCTGATGTTCTGTGCCGTGTTCGGTTTCGCCGGCTCGCTGATCTCGCTGTTCATTTCCAAGTGGATGGCGAAGATGAGCACCGGTACCCAGATCATCACCCAGCCACGCACCCGCCATGAGCAGTGGCTGCTGCAGACCGTCGAGGAGCTGTCCCGCGAAGCCGGCATCAAGATGCCTGAGGTGGGCATCTTCCCCGCCTACGAGGCCAACGCCTTCGCCACCGGCTGGAACCGCAACGACGCGCTGGTCGCTGTCAGCCAGGGCCTGCTGGAGCGCTTCTCGCCCGATGAGGTGCGTGCGGTACTGGCCCACGAGATCGGCCACGTGGCCAACGGCGACATGGTGACCCTGGCCCTGGTCCAGGGCGTGGTGAACACCTTCGTGATGTTCTTCGCGCGGATCATCGGCAACTTCGTCGACAAGGTGATCTTCAAGAACGAAGAAGGCCAGGGCATGGCCTACTACATCGCGACCATCGTCGCCGAGCTGATCCTGGGCATCCTGGCCAGCATCATCGTCATGTGGTTCTCGCGCAAACGCGAATTCCGTGCCGACGACGCCGGTGCCCGCCTGGCCGGTACCGGGGCGATGATCAGCGCGCTGCAGCGCCTGCGCTCGGAACAGGGCGTGCCGGTACAGATGCCCAGCACCATGAGCGCTTTCGGCATCAATGGCGGCCTGAAGCAGGGCCTGGCTGGCCTGCTGATGAGCCACCCGCCGCTGGAAGACCGCATCGAAGCGCTGCGCCGCCGCGGCTAAGCGCCAATCGCTACGAAAAAGCCCGCTTCGGCGGGCTTTTTCATGGCTGATATCCCTGGGAGCGAACTCAGCTTCGGAGGGTGTAGGCTCGCTCAACCAGGCGATCGACACCCGCCTGCACAAACTTCCAGCTCTCGCCAAGAATGTCCTGCACCGCCTCCTCGCTGACTTGCCAGCGTCCGGCGAACAAGGCCTGGACTTCGTCATCCGCCACCGAGAACGGCGGCCCGTCCAACTTTGACTGGTCGTAATCCATGGTCACCAGCACACCGCGACAACCCTTGGGCAAGATCACATTCAGGTGCGCGGCATAGCGCTGACGCATCTCCGGCGGCAAGGCGATCAGCGCTGCGCGGTCATACAGGCCGGCGCAGTCAGCCACATCCCCGGCGGTCAACTGGAAGAAATCCCCGCACCAGATCTCCACGCCTTCGCTGCGATAACAGGTAAAGGCACCGTGCTCATAACGCTCGGGCTGCAACTGCTGTTCGGCGAAGAAATCCTCGACCGCCCGCTGCGACAGCTCCACACCCAGCACCCGCAGTCCCTGCCCCGCCAGCCAGGCCAGGTCGAGGCTCTTGCCGCACAGGGGCACCAGCACCCGACTGCCGGCCTCGATGCCCAGGCCTGGCCAATACCGGGCCAGGTAAGGATTGACCTGGTCCTGATGGAAACCGATCTGATTGCGCTCCCAGCGCTTGTGCCAAAAATCTGCCTGCATGCCAACCTCGAAGATTTCGATCAAATACTGCGAAAACTTATATTGGAATTAGATCAATGATCTGCCTGAAGATGGTGGCCATCATAACCTTCAGGACGTTCACGATGCTTCCCAGCCTGTTCATCTCCCACGGTTCGCCCATGCTCGCCCTGGAACCGGGTGAAAGCGGCCCGGCCCTGGCCCGCCTGGCGGCGAGCCTGCCACGGCCGAAAGCCATAGTCCTGGTCTCGGCGCACTGGGAAAGCCATGACCTGTGGGTCGCCAGCGCCCCGCGCCCGGCTACCTGGCATGACTTCGGTGGCTTTCCGCCGGCGCTGTTCGCCGTGCAGTATCCGGCGCCCGGCGAGCCGGCCCTCGCCGAGCGTGTCGCCGGATTGCTCAGCGCCGCCGGAATGCCCGCCGGGCTGGACCCGAAGCGGCCATTCGACCATGGCGCCTGGGTGCCTCTGTCACTGATGTATCCACAGGCGGATATCCCCGTGGTCCAGGTCTCCCTGCCCAGTCTGCTCGGCCCGGCGTTCCAGCAACAGGTAGGCGCTGCCCTCGCCGCACTGCGGACGGAAGGCATCCTGCTGATCGGCTCCGGCAGCATCACCCACAATCTCGGCGAACTGGACTGGCGCGCCACTGGTAATGGCTCGACACCCTGGGCCCTGGCCTTCCGCGACTGGATGGTCGAGAAGCTCGCGGCCGACGATAGCGAAGCACTGCTCGACTACCGTCGCCAGGCACCCTTCGCGGTGCGCAACCATCCCAGCGACGAACACCTGTTGCCGTTGTACTTCGCACGAGGTGCGGGCGAGCGGTTCGGGATCGAATACCAGGGCTTTACCCTCGGCGCGCTGGGCATGGATATCTACAGGTTCGACTGAGGTGTTGCCCTCAAGAACCTGATCGCTGGCAAGCCAGCTCCCACAGGTTTCTGTGTCGAGCCTGAGTCATGCAGCCAGCCCGAAACCCGTGGGAGCCGGCGTTGCCGGCGATGAGGCCTTCAGCCTCAACATCAATCTTGATGGTCTGGTTGCTCTTACGGGCCTCATTGCTGGCAATGCCAGCTTCCACAGGCACTGCATGCACCGCACCTGTGGGAGCTGCTTGCCAGCGATGGCGTCCGGACAGGCAAAAAAAATCCCCGAACCAGTCGGGGATTTTTCATTTCACTCGAGGATCAATCCTCGCGATAACGGCGCAGTTTCAGCTGCTTGCCGGCAACGCGGGTGTCCTTGAGCTTGGCCAGCAGACGGTCCAGACCCTCTTCCGGCAACTCGACCAGGCTGAAGCTGTCGCGCACCTGGATGCGGCCGATGGCTTCGCGGGCCAGGCCGCCTTCGTTGAGGATGGCACCCAGCAGGTTCTTCGCTGCGATACCGTCACGCGCACCCAGCGCGGTACGGCAACGGGCACGACCTTCGCCCAGCGGCATCGGCGCGCGACGCTCGCGCTCACCGCTGCGCTCGGAACGCTCGCCACCGGTACGCTCGCGCGGGGTGTAGGTCGGAACCAGCGGCTGCTCTTTCTCGACAGCTTCCAGGGTCAGGGCCTGACCATTGGTGGCCTTGCGCAGCAGCGCAGCGGCCAGGGCACGCGGGCTGCAACCGATGTCGGCGGTCAGGCGATCCAGCAGATCGCCATGGGTCGCTTCGGCATCGGCAACCAGCGGCGCCAGGCTATTGGTCAGCTTCTTGATGCGTGCATCGAGAACGGCCTGGGCGTTCGGCAGGCGAACTTCGGCAACCTTCTGCCCGGTCACGCGCTCGATCACCTGCAGCATGCGGCGTTCGCGCGGGGTCACCAGCAGCAGTGCACGACCTTCGCGACCAGCACGGCCGGTACGGCCGATACGGTGGACGTAGGACTCAGGGTCGTACGGCATGTCGACGTTGAACACGTGGGTGATGCGCGGTACGTCCAGACCACGGGCAGCGACGTCGGTAGCGACGACGATGTCCAGGCGACCGTCCTTGAGCGAGTCGATCACGCGCTCACGCTGGTTCTGGGCGATGTCGCCGTTCAGCGCGGCAGCCTTGTAGCCTTTGGCTTCCAGGGCACTGGCCAGGTCCAGGGTAGCCTGCTTGGTACGAACGAAGGCGATCAGGGCATCGAACTCTTCCACTTCCAGCAGACGCAGGACAGCGGAAACCTTCTGGTCGGCGTGGACCATCAGGTGCGCCTGCTCGATGGCGGTCACGGTCTGGGTCTTGCTCTGGATCTTGACGTGCTTCGGCTCGCGCAGGTGGCGCTCGGCGATGGCACGGATCGAAGCAGGCAAGGTAGCCGAGAACAGCACGGTCTGACGGCTTTCCGGCATGGCCTTGAAGATCACTTCGAGGTCATCCATGAAGCCCAGCTTGAGCATTTCGTCGGCTTCGTCGAGAACCAGGTGGTTCACGGTGGCCAGGACTTTTTCGTCGCGACGCAGGTGGTCGCACAGACGGCCAGGGGTCGCCACGACGATTTGCGCGCCGTTGCGGATGGCCTTCAGTTGTGGGCCCATCGGGGCACCACCGTATACAGCTACCACGGTTACGCCCGGCATCTGCTTGGCGTAGGTTTCGAATGCGGTAGCGACTTGCAGCGCCAACTCACGGGTTGGCGCCAGGATCAGGGCTTGCGGCTCGCGCTTGCTCGGGTCGATGCGGTTCAGGATGGGCAGGGCGAAGGCGGCGGTTTTGCCGGTACCGGTCTGCGCCTGACCGATCATGTCATGACCGGCGAGAATGATCGGGATGGATTGTTGCTGAATGGCGGACGGCTCTTCGTAGCCGGTAGCCAGTACGGCAGCAACAATACTTGGATGAAGATCGAGCGCGGCGAAGCCGCCAATTTCCTGGGTCATGGGTCTGCCTCTAAGTGCATCCGCAAAGACCCATGCTCCAAAGCTGCGCATGCCTTGTAAGACCCGAAGGTCACCCTGGCAGCTTTGTCGGCGGGGATTTGCGAAAACGATTGAAGATAAAAAAGAACGTCTAAAGAAGAGTCCGCGATGCGGACACGCAGCCGAAGCTGACTTCGGAGGGCACTACCTTAAACGAGGTCCGTTAAAAGACCGGCGCGCACTATACCTGAATTCGTTCGTTCGGTGAGAGGTTTTTTTCGGAAAACGACAGGCGCAAGCCTTGGAACGACACGCCTTGCCGATCTCCAAGGCCCCCTGGATGCCAGACACGGGGACTTGCTCGCTGAAACGATTTACTCAGGACGCCGGTCGGATCACCTCGATCAGGTATTGCAGCGAGTAGCCCAGGCGCGGTGCCAGGGCTTCGGCACGGGCGCGCAGGCCAGCCTCGTCGAGGGTCTGGTCGAGGTCGGCGGGCACCAGCAGGATCACGTTGCCCTCCTTCACCGGCAGTTCCCAGTAATGCCGCGAGTACAAGCCGCGCAGCAGTGCGGCGCCCAGTGGCCGACCATCGTCGCCGGCCCATTGGTTGATCACCAGCCAGCCGCCGGGGTTAAGGCGCTTCTGGCAGTTTTCCAGGAAGCCCCAGGCCAGGTGACCGACACCCGGACCGTGATCGGTATAGAGGTCGACGAAGATCAGGTCGGCGGGCTCGGCGGTCGGCAGCAGCTCCAGGGCATCACCGACGCGGATATACAGCCGCGGATCGTCGTCCAGGCCGAGGTACTCGATGGCCAGGCGCGGAACATCCGGGCGCAGCTCGATGGCCTCGACGTCCTCCAGCGGCAGGAACTTCAGGCAGGCCTGGGTCAGGGTCCCGGCACCAAGACCGAGGAACAGCGCGCTTTCAGGCTGCTCGTGGCACAGCGCCCCCACCAGCATCGCGCGAGTGTAGTCGTACTCCAGCCAGCTCGGATCGGCAGTGAACACGCAGCTCTGTTCGATGGCCTCGCCGAATTCGAGAAAGCGGTAGTCCTCGACTTCGTAGACGCTGATGGTGCCGAACTGGTCGTGCACCTGCGCCAGCAGCCGCTCTTCCCGCTCTGTCATGCTGTCTCCCGGCAACCCTGGGTGCCCAAGCAAAAGCCGGCATTGTCCGTCAATGCGTGCAGTGCAACAAGGCGTGTGGCTGGTGATAGCATGGCGCACAGACCTTTCCGCCATTTGCGATAACAAGACAGAGCCTGTGATGAGCCAACCCTGGAGTCCCGATAGCTGGCGCGCCTTGCCGATCCAGCAACAACCCGTCTACCCCGATGCCGCGCACCTGCTCAAGGTCGAACAGACCCTGGCCGGCTATCCTCCGCTGGTGTTCGCCGGGGAAGCCCGCGAGCTGCGCCGGCAGTTCGCCGAAGTGACCCAGGGCCGCGCCTTCCTCCTGCAGGGCGGTGACTGCGCGGAAAGCTTCGCCGAGTTCTCTGCGGCGAAGATCCGCGACACCTTCAAGGTCCTGCTGCAGATGGCCATTGTCATGACCTTCGCCGCCGGCTGCCCGGTGGTGAAGGTCGGACGCATGGCCGGGCAGTTCGCCAAGCCGCGCTCCTCCGGCGATGAAACCATCGATGGCGTGACTCTGCCGGCCTACCGCGGCGACATCGTCAACGGTATCGGTTTCGACGAGAAAAGCCGCGTGCCGGATCCGGAGCGCCTGCTGCAGTCCTACCACCAGGCCACCGCCACCCTGAACCTGCTGCGCGCCTTCGCCCAGGGCGGCTTCGCCGACCTGCACCAGGTGCACAAGTGGAACCTGGACTTCATCGCCAACTCCGCCCTGTCGGACAAATACAGCCAGCTGGCCGATCGTATCGACGAAACCCTGGCCTTCATGCGCGCCTGCGGTATGGACAGTTCGGCCCAGGTGCGCGAAACCAGTTTCTTCACCGCCCACGAAGCGCTGCTGCTCAACTACGAACAAGCTTTCGTCCGCCAGGACAGCCTGACCGGCGACTGGTTCGACTGCTCGGCGCACATGCTGTGGATCGGCGACCGTACCCGCCAGCTGGACGGCGCCCATGTCGAGTTCCTGCGCGGGGTGAACAACCCGATCGGGGTCAAGGTCGGCCCGAGCATGAACACCGAGGAGCTGATCCGCCTGATCGATATCCTCAACCCGGCCAACGATCCGGGCCGTCTCAACCTGATCGTGCGCATGGGCGCGGAGAAGGTCGGCGACCATCTGCCGGGGCTGATCCGCAGCGTCGAGCGCGAAGGACGGCAGGTGCTGTGGAGCTCGGACCCGATGCATGGCAACACGATCAAGGCCAGCAGCGGCTACAAGACCCGCGACTTCGCGCAGATCCTCAGCGAGGTGAAACAGTTCTTCCAGGTCCACCAGGCCGAGGGCACCCATGCTGGCGGCATCCATATCGAGATGACCGGACAGAACGTCACCGAATGCATCGGCGGCGCCCGGCCGATCACCGAGGACGCCCTGTCCGATCGCTACCACACTCATTGCGACCCGCGGATGAACGCCGATCAGTCACTGGAGTTGGCGTTCCTTATCGCCGAAACCCTCAAGCAGGTTCGCCGCTGAGGGCCAACCGGGCCAGGGCCTCGCGCAAGCGCGGGGTGCCGGCCCGGTTGCAATTGAGCTGTACCCGCTCCAGACCCAGCCAGGTCGCCAGTCGCAGAAGACTGGCGGCCAAGGCTGTGATTCCCGCCTCGTCCAGTCCCGTTTCCTCTTCATGCAAGGCATGCACGGCCAGACGGCCCTGCGCCCGCTCGGCACGCAGGTCGACCCGGGCGGCAATACGCTCATGGTGCAGGAATGGCAGCACGTAGTAGCCGTACACCCGTTTGGGCGCCGGGGTATAGATCTCCAGGCGGTAGCGGAAGTCGAACAGACGCTCGGTACGATCGCGCTCCCAGACCAGCGAATCGAAGGGTGAAAGCAAGGCGCTGGCGGCGACATTGCGTGGAATTCGTGGTGTATCGAGGCAGTAGGCCGGCTGTGCCCACCCCTGGACCTGGCAGCGCTGCAAACGACCGTCCTCGACCAGTTCGGCAAGGCGCTGACGGCTATCGACCGGGGTCAGGCGGAAGTAATCGCGCAGATCCTTTTCGGTGGCGATACCCAGGGCAGAGGCGGCCTGCAACAGCAGACCGCGCTGCGCCTCGGCCTCATCGGGAACCGGCTGGGCCAGCAGCGCGCCGGGCAAGACCCGCTCGGGCAGATCGTAGAGGCGCTCGAAACCACGGCGCCCGGCCACGGTGACTTCTCCGGCGGCAAACAGCCACTCCAGCGCGTGCTTTTCCGCGCTCCAGTCCCACCAGGGGCCGGCGCGCTCTTCGCGGGTCGACAGGCTGCCGGCGCCCAGGGCGCCCTGCTCGGTCACGGCGGCAAGCACCCGGGCGATGGTCGCCTGCTGCTCGCGACCGAACTCGGCCAGCTGTCGATAGATGCCCTGCCCCTGCCTGGCCCGGTCCATGCGCCAACGCAACAGCGGATACAGCTCCAGCGGCAGCAATGAGGCTTCATGCCCCCAGTACTCGAACAACTTGCGCTGCCGACCGCGGCCCCAGGCAAGCTGGTCGAGCAGTTCGACAGAGTAATCGCCGAGGCGGGAAAACAGCGGCAGGTAATGGGAACGAACCAGGGCGTTGACCGAATCGATCTGCACCACGCCAAGACGGCGCAGCATCCGCGTCAGTTGCGCGCTGCCCGCCGAAGCGGGCGGCGTGGCGGAGAAGCCCTGGGCGGCCAGGGCCAGGCGCCGGGCCTGAGAAAGGGAAATGGACTGCGAGGTGGGCATGCCGGACTCCTTGTGCACCAGCCCACTACAGTAGCCCCGGCGAACCGAGGCGGCGAGTCAGATCTTGAACGCCAGCATCAGCGCGCAGACCACCAGGAAACCGCAGAACAGCGAACGCAGCACCTTCTCCGGCATGGCATGAGCCAGTTTCACGCCCCAACTGATGCTCAGCAGGCCACCAACCGCCAGCGGGATACCCATCGACCACTGCACATGCTGGTGCAGACCGTAGGTGGCCAGGGTCACCGCCGTGCTCGGCAGGGCCAGGGCCAGGGACAGCCCCTGGGCAACCACCTGGGTGGTACCGAACACGCTGGTCAGCACCGGCGTCGCGACCACCGCACCGCCCACGCCGAACAGCCCACCCATCACCCCGGAGAAACTGCCGAGGACACCCAGCCAAGGCCATGGATGACGCAACTCGCTGGAGGGCGGCGAGGTGCGCATGAACATCCGGATAACGTTCCAGGCCGCCAGGGCCACGAGAAACGCGACGAAACCGATACGCATCGCCCGCGCATCCACGCCCACCGCCCACAGCGAACCGAGCCAGGCGAAGACAAAACCGGCGACTGCCAGCGGCACCGCATGGCGCGCCTCGATGCGGTTGCGCTGGTGATAACGCCACAGCGCCAGCATCACGTTGGGCACCACCATCACCAGGGCCGTACCCTGGGCCAGTTGCTGGTCCAGGCCAAACAGCACACCCAGCGCCGGAATCGCGATCAGGCCACCACCAATGCCGAACAAACCACCCACAGTACCCAGGGCCGCGCCCAGAACGATATACATCAACCACTCGATCATGCCGGCCTCACCCGCTGTTCAATGGCAAGCATGCTACCGATCCGCTGCTAGCGGGGAAACGCATAGCAACGCACAATGGCTTTGCCAAATTCGCACAAGCAAACGATCACCATGAACCCTGACGCCCTGACCGAACAGCTCAAGCTGTTTCTCGATGTGCTTGAAACCGGCAGCTTCTCCGCCGCCTCCCGGCGCCATCCGCTGACGCCCTCGGCGGTGGCACGACGCATCGACACCCTGGAAAACGCCGTGGGCAGCCGCCTGTTCGCGCGCAGTACCCATGCGGTACGCCCGACCCCGGCCGGCAATGCCTTTGCCGAGCGGGCCCGGCGCATCGTCGAAGAACTGCGCCTGGCGCGGGCCGAAGCGGTGTCCCTGAGCAATGCCCCGGAGGGCCTGATCCGCATCGACGCCCCGGCGGCCTTTGGTCGACGTCACCTGGCGCCAGCCATCGCCGATTTCCTGGTGGCCTATCCCGGCCTTGACGTGCAGTTGCGCCTGATCGACAGCTTCGTCGACATGCACGGTGCCCACCTTGGCGAGGTCGACCTGGTGCTGCGCGCCGGCCCCCTCGCCGATACCCGCCTGGTCGCCACACCCCTCGCCTACATGGTGCGCATCGCCTGCGCCAGCCCGGCCTACCTGCGTCAGCGCGGGGTACCGGCCAGCCCTGCCGAACTCACCGATCACGACGGACTGGACTGGGACGGCCTTGCTCCGCCCTTCGCCTGGCGCTTCGACGTGGATGGGCAGATGCGCCTGTTCCGTCCGTCACGCATGCGCATGACCGCCAACAACGCCGAGACCCTGCTGTTCGGTGCACTTGCCGGCCTGGGTATCGCCCACTTGCCGACCTGGCTGATCAGCGAGTACCTGCTGCGCGGCGAATTGCTCCCGCTGTTCTGCGAGAGCGGCCTGCCCGCCGCCGAGACCAGTGGCGTCTATGCATTGCGTCTCGAACATGAAACGAACTCTCGCAGCCGTTTGCTGCTCGAATTCCTCAAGAGCCGTTTTAGCCCCGTGCCGCCCTGGGATCTTGCCCTGCAGAGCGAACTGAGCTGGCAATCGCGCTAAAAACTTGCGTGCTAACATTCAAGGGTCTGACGAATACAAGGATCTGCATGAACGCCGATACCCAAGCCCCCGAACGTTGCGACGAGCTGCTCCTGGATAACCAGGTGTGCTTCGCCCTGCATTCCACCTCATTGCTGATGACCAAGGTCTACAAGCCCTTGCTGCAGGCCCTCGGCCTGACTTATCCACAGTACCTGGCGATGCTTGTCCTGTGGGAACAGGACGCCCTCACGGTCGGAGAAATCAGCCAGCGTCTGCTCACCGATCCCGGCTCATTGACCCCCCTGCTCAAGCGCCTGGAAGCCGAAGGCCTGCTCAAGCGCACCCGTAGCCGCGAGGATGAACGGGTGGTGATCGTCGAACTCACCGATGCCGGTCGTGAGTTGCAGCAGCAGGCGCGCACGATTCCGCATTGCATCCTCGGCGCCAGCGGTCAATCGCTGGAGCGCTTGCAGCAGTTGCAACAGCAATTGCTGGAACTGCGCGAGCAACTGCAAAAAAGCCTCTGACGGCTCTGTAACGGGGCTTTTGGCGACTCAGCCAGCCCCGATGCAGGGCTCGACGGAGAAAAATCCGAAAATTTATCTTGCGCACTAAATATTTGTGAACTAACTTTATCCCCGTACCCAGCAGGCGCCCCCGGTGCCCAACTCTTATCAAGGTTCGAGGACAACTCCATGAAAGCGCTCTACATCGCAACCGTAACTTCCACCGGTGGCCGCGACGGCCGTGCCATTTCCAACGACGGCATCCTTGACGTGAAGCTGGCCACCCCGAAAGAACTCGGTGGTGCCGGTGGCGCAGCGACCAACCCGGAACAACTGTTCGCCGCTGGCTACTCGGCCTGCTTTATCGGCGCCCTGAAATTCGTTGCCGCCCAGAGCAAGCGTCAACTGCCAGGCGAAACCGCGATCACCGCCGAAGTCGGTATCGGCCAGATCGAAGGTGGCTTCGGTCTCGATATCGATCTGCGCATCAGCCTGCCGGGTCTTGACCAGGCCGACGCCCAGGCCCTGGTGGACGCAGCGCACAAGGTCTGCCCGTACTCCAACGCCACCCGTGGCAACGTCGATGTCCGCCTGCACGTAAGCGTCTGAGTTTTCCACAGGCATAAAAAAACCCGGCCAAGGCCGGGTTTTTCATGTCATTCAAGAAGTCTTACTTCTTGGAACGACCTTTGAAGCTGTTGTCGCGAGTGTCGATATCGATCCACTCGTCGATCTGGATGAAGTCGGCAACCTGGATCTCGGTACCGTTCTTCAGCTTGGCAGGCTTCATGACCTTGCCGGAGGTGTCGCCACGAGCAGCGTTCTCGGTGTAGACGACCTGACGGCTGATGGTGGTCGGCAGCTCTACGGAAACCAGACGGCCTTCGAAGAAGACGGCTTCGCAGATGTCTTCCATGCCTTCTTCGATGTACGGCAGAACGGCGTCGATGTCTTCGGCGTTCAGTTCGTACATGGTGTAGTCGGAGGTGTCCATGAAGGTGTAGGAGTCACCGCTGATGAACGACAGGGTCGCTTCTTTGCGATCCAGGATCACGTCGTCCAGCTTGTCGTCCGCACCGTATACGGTTTCGGTCTTGTAGCCGGTCAGCAGGTTCTTCAGCTTGGTTTTCATGATCGCGCTGTTACGGCCCGATTTGGTGAACTCAGCTTTCTGAACCAGCCACGGGTCGTTGTCGATCCGCAGTACGGTACCGGGTTTCAGCTCTTTACCAGTTTTCATTACGAAGTATCCGAATCTGGATGGATTTATAAAAATCGAGGCCGCGTATCATATCCAATTTCGGTAAAACTGCACCAGCGCCGTGGCAAGGTCCGGCCGAGCGGCCTGTTGCGCACACCAGTACCGGGCGTGAGCGGCCAGTTCGTCCCAGTGCGGCAACAGCTGTTTCCACGCCTGGCCCATGTCGCGATCCATGTTCCAGGCTCGCCACAGCTCCACCAGCGCTGCGGCACCGGCCGCAGACAGGCCCTGGGTATAGCGCTCGAGAAAGGCTTCGAGTTTTTCCCAGTGGGCGTACTCCTCCTGCACGTAGATATGCCACAGCAGCGGCTGCCCGGCCCATTGCGCACGAACGAAGGAGTCTTCGCCGCGCACCGCGTTGAAATCGCAGCTCCACAACAGGCGGTCGTAATCGTCCTGGGACACGAAGGGCAGGACCTGCACGGTCAACGCACCACGCCTGTGGATATCTCCCACGGCAAGGTTATCCACAGCCAGCCAGGTTTTCACATCCGTGAGAATCCGCCCTTCCGGCACCAGCACATGGGTCGGCCGCACCTCTTCGGCCAGGGCATCGAACCAACTGCCCAGTCCGGGATTCTCGTAGGCAAACAGCGAAATCAGGCGGGCATCGGGCTGAGGAATAATGTGCAAACTACTCAGGAACGCCTCGCGATCGAACGCCTCGCGCCGCGCCAGCAGTCCGGCCTCGCGCAACAACCCGCCAGTGCGCTCGGTGAAGCCGGGGAAGAAAAACACCTTGCGCAGGCCATTGGCCTGGGGCGACGGCAGGCCGTGACAGCCTTCGACCCAGTCCTCGGCGCTGAGGTAGTCGAGGTTCAGCCACAGCGCCGGGGTCGGGCGGGCGGCCATCGCCTCGACATAGGACGGCGGCAACTGGCAAGCGAAGGCGCCGATGACCACGTCGGCCACTGCAACCGGTTGCCACTCGGCCTGCCAGCGATAGACCTCGACCCCTTCGCGCACCTGGCTCGACAGGTTGTGATCCGCCTCCGGACACAAGCGCTCGAAGGCCGTCAGGTCATCCACCCACAGCCGCACCGCCAGCCCGTGTTCGGCCACCAGTTGCCGGGCCAGGCGCCAGGTCACGCCGATATCCCCGTAGTTGTCGACGACGCAGCAGAAGATATCCCAGGTCGGTTTCATGGCAGGCCCTCTTGCGCCGCGAACAAATAATCGTCGATTGTCCGGGTTATCGGGCCCTGACAAAAGATCCGTCGTGCGACAATCCCGTCCCTGTCCTGGCCAGGAGGCTGTCATGTCCTACCGAACCCATCGTCGTCTACTCAAGGTTTCTCCGAAAATCCTGCCCTTGGTCCTGGGCGTGGCCCTTGGCCTGTGGTTGGGCTTCGTCGCCATCGGCCTGACGGTCTGGGGCGTCTGGCAGTTCGTGCCGGAGGTTCGTCAACCGGTCACGGCAGTGATCAGCCAGCCGCTGACACCCCCTGCTCCGCCACAAGCTCCAGCCGCCCGACGTCCGGGCGCCCAGGAACAGTCGCCGGAACAGAACCAGATGTTCGAGCAATACCAGCAGTCGTTGCAGACCCGCCAGGTCGAGGACGCCATCGACAGTGCCGAGCAGAATCTGCACAACCTGTCCAACCCCAAGTGCCAGTTCTGGCTGCAACAGAACCGCACTGCACCTACCGAGAAAAGCCGGGCCAATGTCCTTGAATTCTGCCGCTGAACCGAACAAGCACGACCTGCTGCAGGCCATCGTCGAACGCCTGGCCATCGACCTGGACATGATCCAGCGCGCCGCCCAGACCGCCTATGAAGCCGCGACTGCCGAAGAGAACATCGCCGAAAACAAGTACGACACCCTGAGCCTGGAAGCCTCCTACCTGGCGACCGGACAGGCCCGACGCATGGAGGAAATCCGTCAGGCACGGGCGGCCTACCTGCAACTGACACTGCGCGACTACGACAGCGAACGTGGCATCCAGGTCAGCAACCTGGTGTTGCTGGAGGATGAGAACGGGCGCCGCCAGCGGCTGTTTCTCGGGCCGGAAGCGGCGGGGCTGAAGATCGGTTCGGGAGATGGGCTGGTGACGGTGATCACGCCGCGGTCGCCCTTGGGGCAGCAGTTGCTCGGCAAGTTCGAAGGGGATGAGCTGGATCTGGTGGTGGGCAATGGGCGTCAGGTACTGGCGGTGATTGCTGTCAGCTAGTCGTTGCTTTCTCTGGCCTCATCGCTGGCAAGCCAGCTCCCACAGGTTTCAGCGTATGCAGTCCTTGTGGGAGCTGGCTTGCCAGCGATGAGGCCAGAAAAAACACAACAAATCCTAAATCAGCCCAGTGCATCGAACTGCCTGGCCAACCCCAGCACCTCGAACCGTTCCAGCACAAAATCCACGAACGCCCGGGTCTTCCCCGGCAACAAGCGGTGCTGCGCGTAATACAGCGAAATATTGCCGTCATCCACATACCAGTCCGGCAACACCCGCACCAGGCTGCCGCGCTGCAGATAAGGCACGGCGAACGGCATGCTCACCAATGCCACGCCCAGGCCCTGCTCCGCCGCCGCGCAGGCCGCTTCGGAATCGCTCATGGTCATGCGCTGACGCAGGCTCAACGGGCTTTGCTCCCGGGAGCGGCTGGTCAGCGGCCAGGAACGCACCCGCCCGGTCTGCGGCGAACGAATCAGGATGCCGTCGGCCTTGGCCAGGTCCTCCGGGCAGTGCACCTCGCCACACGCCTCCAGATAGCCGGCCGATGCCACCAGGATCCGGTGCGCCGGCGCCAGCTTGCGCGCCACCACGCCGGGCGGTAGTTCGAAGCCGCCACCGATCGCCGCGTCGAAGCCTTGGGCAATCAGATCCACCTGACGGTTATCGAAGTGCCAGTCCGGCATGATCGCCGGATAACGCCGCAGGAAATCGCCCAACAGCGGCAGGATGTACAACCGCCCGAACACCGTGCCCATGCTGACCTTCAGGGTGCCCGCCGGCTGCCCTTCGGCGCTGGCCAGGTTGGTCACCGCATGCTGGATGGTCTGGAAACTGTCGCGTACTTCGCCAAGAAAACGCTGCCCGGCCTCGGTCAAGGTCAGGCTGCGGGTACTACGCTGGAACAGGCGCACGCCCAGCCGCGCCTCCAGCCCGGCGACATTCTTGCCCACCGCCGCCGGCGTCAGGCTCAGGCGCCGCGCTGCTTCGGCGAAGCTGCCGACTTCGGCGCTGCGAATGAAGCATTCGATACTGCTGAAAGTTTCCATCCGGGATTCCATACCAAGAGTTTATTCAGACTATAGCGATTACCGGCTTATCGAGTGGTAATCACCGGCAGATACTCGACTCCATTCACAAGGCATCCAGCCTTGTTCATTCAGGAGCTATCGCAATGTCGATTCAACAGAACCTCAGCGGCAAAGTGGCACTGGTCCAGGGCGGCTCGCGCGGTATCGGCGCGGCCATCGTCAAGCGCCTTGCCGAACAGGGGGCCGCCGTGGCCTTCACCTACGTCAGTTCGCAAGCAACCGCCACCCAACTGCAGGACGAAATCCGCGGCAACGGCGGCCGGGCCCTGGCCATCCAGGCCGACAGCGCCGACGCGGCAGCCGTGCAGCAGGCAGTGGATCTGACGGCCGAGCAGTTCGGCGGCCTGGACATCCTGGTCAACAACGCCGGCGTGCTGGCCATCGGTGATGTCGCCGAGTTCAGCCTGGAAGATTTCGATCGCACCCTGGCCGTCAACGTGCGCAGCGTCTTCGTCGCCAGCCAGGCTGCGGTGCGCCATATGGGCCAGGGCGGGCGGATCATCAACATCGGCAGCACCAACGCCGAGCGCATGCCCTTTGCCGGTGGCGCCACCTATGCCATGAGCAAGTCGGCGCTGGTCGGCCTGACCCGTGGCCTGGCCCGCGACCTGGGCCCCCGCGGCATCACCATCAACAACGTGCAGCCCGGCCCGGTCGACACCGATATGAACCCGGCCGACAGCGAATTTGCCGACAGCCTGATGGGACTGATGGCGGTCGGACGCTATGGCCATGTCGAGGAGATCGCCAGCTTCGTCGCCTACCTGGCCGGCCCCGAGGCGGCCTACATCACCGGCGCCAGCCTGACCATCGATGGTGGCTTCGCCGCCTGACTCAACGCGCCGCCAGATGCCGCTCCAGCAACTGGATAAAGGCACTGGCGGCCGGCGTCGGGGTTTTCGACCAGATCGCGTACAAGTGACGCACCGGTGCATCACTCACCGGCACCACCCTGACCCGCTGGAAAGCAGCGGCGACCCGCTCCGCCACCAGGCCCACCGCCAGTCCGCGCTGGACGAACTTTTCGATCAGGTTGGTGGTGCCCACCTCGAACTGCACCCGATGCCGCAGGCCAGCGGTGGCGAAGGCTTCGTCGGTCTGCCGGCGGGCCCCGGTACCGGCCTGGAAATCCACCAGCGGCTGGTCCTCCAGTTGCGCCAGCGACAGGCGCCTGTGGATAACCAACGGATGCTCCCGGGGCAACACCGCCACCAGTTCCTCCTTGGCCAGCAGGCGATGCTCGACACCGTCCAGCGCCTCCCCCGGCCAGACGCCGATAAAGGCCACATCCAGGCGTCGTTCGCGAACATCGCCGATCATCAGCTCGCTCTTGCCCATCAGCCAGCGGATATCCACCTTGGGGTATTCACGGTGAAATCCGGCCAGCAGGTCGACCAGGTCCAGTTCGGTCAGCGAACTGATCTCGCCGATGGACAACCGCCCGCGCACCTCGCCGGTAGCCGCCGCCACCTCGTCGGCAATGCGCCGCGCCGCGTCCAGCGCGATCCGCGCATTGGGTACGAAGGCCTCGCCTGCCGTGGTCAGCCGGACCCAGCGCGAACTGCGCTCGAACAACGGCGTGCCAAGCTGCTCTTCCAGCCGGGCAATCTGATGGCTCAAGGCCGACTGCACGACATGGCAGCGCTGGGCGGCACGGGTGAAGCTGCCGGTCTCGGCAACGGCCAGGGCGTATTCGATCTGCTTCAGATTCATTTATCCATCTGCTTTCGAGATTGATCCGATGAAAACTATGCGTTGGCGTCATGCTAGCCCATTTCTTCATAATCACGGCTCTTGAAAGGAGACAACCATGACTGCCACGCCTGTCCTGAGCCGCGCCCTGATCCTGCTGATGGCCACCGCCACCGGCCTCGCGGTGGCCAGCAACTATTACGCGCAACCGCTGCTGCACAGCATCGCCGAGCACTTCGGCCTGAGCACCGCCAGCGCCGGCTGCATCGTCATCGCTGCACAGCTCAGCTACGGGGCGGGACTTTTCTTCCTCGCACCACTGGGCGATCTGTTCGAACAACGCCGCCTGATCGTCAGCATGATCGGAATCGCCACCCTTGGCCTGCTGATCAGCGCCTTTTCCCCCAGCCTGCCCTGGCTGTTGCTGGGCACCACCTTGACCGGCCTGTTCTCGGTGGTGGCCCAGGTCCTGGTGCCGATGGGCGCCGGACTCAGCGACCCGAGCGAACGCGGGCGAGTGGTCGGCACGCTGATGAGCGGGCTGCTGCTGGGTATCCTCCTGGCACGCACCGCGGCCGGCTTCATGGCCACCCTCGGCGACTGGCGCAGCATCTACCTGCTGGCGGCTGCGCTGATGGCCCTCAGCGCCATCGCCCTGTACCGCGCCCTGCCCCAGCGCCATCAACACGCCGGGCTGGCCTATCCGGCCCTGATCGGCTCGGTGTTCCGGCTATTTGCCGAAGAACCGGTGCTGCGTCTTCGCTCGTTGCTCGGGGCGATTTCCTTCTGCCTGTTCGCCTTGTTCTGGACGCCCCTGGCGTTTCTCCTGAAGGCCGAGCCCTACCACTATTCCGACGGCGTGATCGGACTCTTCGGATTGGCCGGCGCGGCCGGTGCCCTGGCCGCCAACTGGGGCGGACGCCTGGCCGACAAAGGCAAGGGCGCCCAAGGCACCACGGTCGGCCTGCTGGTGCAATTGCTGTCCTGGATACCTCTGGCCTTCGCCCCGACCTCACTGGCGGCTCTACTGGCCGGCGTACTGCTGCTTGACCTGGCGGTGCAACTGGTCCACGTCAGCAATCAGAACGCGGTGATCACCCTGCGTCCGGAAGCGCGCAACCGGCTGAATGCCGGCTATATCACCTGCTACTTCATCGGCGGCGCCAGTGGCTCCTTGCTCGGTACCCAGTTGTTCCAGGCCTGGGGCTGGAACGGCATCGTCATTGCCGGGCTCGGCATCGGCACACTCAGCCTGCTGATCTGGTGGCTGGCGGGTCGCAAGGTAATGCAGATCAGAACTGTCTGACAGACGTCCTACCCTCCGTCGCCTGGCGATTGACTTGGGGGTATCCGGAGGGCTGAGTAGGCGCTGGTCAATAGCCCTCTCAACCTGGATTACCCCTATGACAAGACTCACGGTTCAGTCCGGCGATTTCTTGCAAGGTGAAGGCGAGTACCGCAATGGATCGCTCACACTCAAGACCGCCGCGAGCCCCTCACCGGGCGAAAAAATCGCACTCTCGCGCATCAAGGACATGAAGGTCGCCAACCAGGAAACCAGCCGCAACCTGGGCAGCGCCCTCGGCTGGGGCGTTGCCGGCTGCCTGATGGCCGGCCCGCTGGGCCTGCTCGCCGGGCTCTGGCTCGGCAGCAAGGACGAGGAAATCACCTTCCTCGCCACCTTCAAGGATGGCCGCAAGCTGCTGGCGGTTACCGACGGCAAGACCTGGTCGAAGCTGGACGGCACCTGGCGCCGCCGCACCCAGCCGCAACAAGCAAAGAAATCCTGAATCTGCGCCATCCACGTTCGTTATTCCTGTAGGCAAGATCACGGCAAATCGGGGCACCGCAGCGCGGTCGCCCCTGCTAAGATGGCGCCCGCGCTCCGGCGCCCTCTGGCGCAATGCCAGTACCCCTTCGCCCGTGCCTTTCTCTCGCCGTACCGGGTCTTCAGCCAATGGCAGCTCCGAACACTAACGGTGCGCCCGCTGCGGGCCCCCAAGGAGTTTTGCCGCATGTCCTTGCAACGCCCCCGCCTGCCGCTCAGCCTGCTCACCGTCGGTCTGGCCCTGAGCTCCCCGTACGCCCTTGCCGAAGACAGCGTCGTCCTCGATCCGGTGAAAGTGTCCGACACCTGGAGCGATGGCTATCAGCCGCGCCAGGCACAGGTCGCCGGTTTCTCCTCGGCGCCGCTGCTGGATACGCCGGCCTCGGTGTCGGTGTTCACCGAACAGCTGCTGCAGGATCGCCAGGTGCGACTGCTCAGCGAGGTACTGCAAAGCGATGCCTCGGTGGGCGAGTCCTACGCGCCGATCGGTTACTACGAGAACTTCAATGTGCGCGGCTTCAGCCTGGACGCGGCGCATAGCTACAAGATCAACGGCCAGACCATCACCGGCGAGCAGAACGTGGCGCTGGAGAACAAGCAGCAAGTGGAACTGCTCAAGGGCCTGTCCGGCTTGCAGAGCGGCGTGTCCGAGCCAGGCGGGGTGATCAACTACGTCACCAAGCGCCCGGAAGACGTGCGCTCGGTGACGGTGTCCAGCAACGAACAGGGCGAGCGCTATATCGCCACCGATCTCGGCGGCTGGTTCGGCAGCGAGCGTCAGTTCGGCCTGCGTGCCAACCTGGCGCACGAGGATATCCGCAGCTATGTCGACCACGCCGATGGCAAGCGTGATTTCGCGTCCCTGGCCTTCGATTGGCAGATGAGCCCGAATGCGCTGCTGCAACTGGACGTCGAGTACCAGACCCGCGAGCAGTATTCGGTGCCGGGCTATCAACTGCTGGGCAATGCCAGCCTGCCCCACGGCATCGATCCGAAGGACCGTCTGGCCTGGCAGGACTGGGCCAAACCGGTGAAAAGCGACTCCCTAAATCTTGGCGGGCGCTTCGAATACCGCTTCAACGATGCCTGGACCGGTGCGCTGAGTGCTTCGCGCAGCCGGGTGGTGATCGATGACTACAGTTCGTTTGCCTGGGGGTGCTATGGCGCGGCCAGTTGCCCCGGGCTGGGCAACAGCTTCAGTCCCGACGGCGACTACGACATCTATGACTACCGCAGCCCGGATGACACCCGTCGCACCGACGAGGCCCAGGCCAGCCTGACCGGGCGCTTCGATGCCCTGGGCGTAAACCATGAGCTGACCCTCGGCACCAGCGCACAGCGGCGCACCGTCGATCAGCGACCGACCTTCAACGAGTGGGTCGGCACCGGCAACATCTATCAGCCGACCCCGGCATTCGATCCGGCACCCGGCACGCCGGGCCATACCGAGCGCCGCCTGGACAGCCGCCAGTACGGCCTGTTCTTCAGCGACCGCATCAGCTTCAACGAGCAATGGCAGACGGTGCTCGGCGCCCGCGAAGTGCGCCTGGACGAGGAAGCATTCGGCGAAGACGGCGCCTCCCGCCGGCATACCCGGCAGTACGAGCTGCTGCCCAATGCGGCGCTGATCTACAAGCCGCGTCCGGACACTTCGATCTACGCCAGCTACAGCAAGGGCCTGTCCTCCGGCGGTGCCGCACCGTGGTTCGCCCTGAACAACCAGGACATCCTCGCCCCGACCACCTCGCACCAGATCGAGCTGGGCATCAAGCGCGACTGGCAGCGCATGAGCTTCAGCGCCGCGCTGTTCCAGCTGCGTCAGGCCTACCAGTACGCCCAGCCTGATGGCGCCGGCAATTTCACCTACGTGCAGCAGGGCCAGCAGAAGAACATCGGCCTGGAACTGGGCGCCAGCGGCTGGGTCACCTCGGACCTGCAGATCAACGCCAGTGTCGCGGCCACTCGCGCCCGGGTCGAAGACAGCGGTACCGACGCCTACGACGATCACCAGGCGCTCAACGTCCCGCGCCTGCGCGCGGCATTGCAGGCCGACTACAGCATTCCCGGCGTACCGGGCCTGGCCCTGCTCGGCGGCATGCGCTACAGCGCCAGCAAGTACGCCAACCAGGAAGGTACGGTGGAGGTCGGCGGCTATACCGTGTTCGACCTGGGCAGCCGCTATCGGACGCGGATCGCCGGGTATGAGACGGTGCTGCGCCTGACGGTGGATAACGTCTTCGACAAGCGCTACTGGCGCGATGTGGGGGATTACCTGGGAGACAACTACCTGTTCCAGGGTGCACCGCGCACGGCCCGGGTTTCGGCTTCGGTCAGTTTCTGAGGTTTGTGGGGCTCTTTCGGGCCCCATCGCCGGCAACGCCGGCTCCCACATGTTTCGCGGCGCACGCAGATCTTTGTGGGAGCCGGCGTTGCCGGCGATGAGGCCGGGATGAGCAATGCAATGCTCAGGAATGCAAAAAGCCCCCGGAAACTCATCGTTTCCAGGGGCTTTTCGGTACATCGAAAGTGGCGGTGAAGAAGGGATTCGAACCCTTGATACAGTTTCCTGTATACACACTTTCCAGGCGTGCTCCTTCAACCGCTCGGACACTTCACCGGATCTCTTCAAGCAGTTCAGCCTGTCGAGGCGCGCTAATTTAGTCGAAACCTTTTCACTTGGCAAAGGTTTTTTTCAGAATTTTCAAATATTTATGCCGAGCCCCGGAAAACCATGGAGCGGCATGGCAATTTGGCCAATCCGTGGACTGCTTTGTCGGGCTTTTCCTACCCCATCCCGCCGGACAAGGACTGCGGGCAACACGGTGACCGGGTGGTCAGTCATCGTGCTTTACCTGACCGCAACGGCTGGGTAACGTCTTGCCACTTCTCCTGCCCTTCGCCCGAACCCCCTTCGCCAAAACAAGGAACCCCGTCATGAGTGAGCTGATTACCTACCACCTCGACGATGGCATCGCGACCCTGACCCTGAACAACGGCAAGGTCAACGCCATCTCGCCCGATGTGATCGCCGCCTTCAACGCTGCGCTGGACCGCGCCCGGGAAGACCGCGCAGTGGTCATCATCACCGGCCAGCCGGGGATTCTGTCCGGCGGCTACGACCTCAAGGTCATGACCTCCAGCCCGCAGGCGGCAATGGCATTGGTGACCGCCGGCTCGACCCTGGCCCGGCGCCTGCTGTCCCATCCGTTCCCGGTGATCGTCGCCTGCCCCGGCCACGCCGTGGCCAAAGGTGCTTTCCTGTTGCTGTCGGCCGATTACCGCATCGGCGTCGAAGGTCCGTTCAGCATCGGTCTTAACGAAGTGCAGATCGGCATGACCATGCACCACGCCGGCATCGAACTGGCCCGCGACCGCCTGAGCCGCGCCGCCTTCCCCCGCTCGGTGATCAATGGCGAGATGTTCGACCCGGCCAGCGCCATCGATGCCGGTTTCCTCGACAAGGTGGTGCCCGCCGAGCAACTGGCCGCAACCGCCCTGGCAGCGGCGCAACAACTGAAGAAGATCAATATGCTCGCGCACAAGAACACCAAGCTGAAGGTGCGCAAGGCCCTGCTGGAAACCCTCGACGACGCGATCATCCGCGATCAGGAACACTTCGCCTGACCCCTCGGCCGGACACCGCGGTGTCCGGCCTTTCGCAATACTTCTCCAAACAGTCCGTTTGCCGCCGTCGGTGCACACCCGTACACTGCCTCGCGTTTTGTCGAGTGAGTCGTACGATGCTCTTTCTTCCGCGCATGCTCCTGCTGGCTATCCACTTCATCCTGGTCGGCCTGATCGGCCTGGTCATCGGCCTGTGTCGTCCGTTCAACCCGGACAACAGCCGCCTCTATGCCCGCCTCTATGCCTGGCCGTCGAGCTGGCTGCTACGTCTCGATATCAAGGCCGAAGTCGGTCCGCTGTTCGACCAGCCACCCGGCTGCGTGATCATCGCCAACCACCAGTCCAACTTCGACCTGTTCGTCCTCGGCCATGTGGTGCCGCCGCGCACCGTGTGCATCGGCAAGAAGAGCCTCGGCTGGATTCCGCTGTTCGGCCAGCTGTTCTGGCTGGGCGGCAACGTGCTGGTCGACCGCGGCAATGCCTGGCAGGCCCGCCGCGCCCTGCAGACCACCACCCGGACCCTGCAGGAAAAGGACACCTCGATCTGGATCTTCCCGGAAGGCACGCGCAATCCCGACGATCAACTGAAGACATTCAAGAAAGGCGCCTTCCATATGGCCATCGATGCCGGCGTGCCCATCGTCCCGGTATGCGCCAGCCGCTACACCAGCGGCCTGAACCTGAACGGCTGGCGTCGTACCCGGGTTGTGATCCGCTCGCTGCCGCCGATCCCCACCGCCGGCCTGACCCAGCAGGACATCCCGGCCCTGATGGAACAATGCCGCCAGCAGATGCAGGCGTGCATCGACCTGCTCGATCGCGAAGCCGGACGCCGTTGAGCAGTTGCCGTTTCGCCGAGGTCAGACCAAGCTGTCTGACACGTCGAACGGAGGATTCACACAAACATGGGTCGAGTCGTAGCAGCAGCGGTGTACAGCGCCGGTCGCAAGGTCACCAATATCAGCATCGATGAAGGGGCCGAATGGGCGAACAAGCCCGGACACTTCGTCTGGATCGGCCTGGAGGAACCCAACGCCCAGGAACTGGCCAACCTGCAATGCCAGTTCCACCTGCACGAACTGGCCATCGAGGATGCCCTGGAGAAGCACAGCCGGCCGAAGCTGGAAACCTTCGGCGATGCGCTGTTCATCGTCACCTATTCGCCGGTGCGCCAGGACGGCAAGCTGGAGTTCATCGAGACCCACATCTTTGCCGGCAAGGGCTACATCATCACCTGCCGCAACGGCCATTCGAAATCCTATGCCCTGGTGCGCCAACGCTGCGAAGCACGCCCGCTGCTGCTGGAGCACGGCGAGGACTTCGTGCTCTACGCCCTCCTCGATTTCGTCACCGAGAACTACCAGCCGGTCAGCGAAGCCATTCATGGCGAGATCGAAGAGCTGGAACAGAGCGTGCTGGCCGGCTCGCTGGTGGAAGAAGACATCCGCCGCATCCATAACCTGCGCCGCGACATCCTGCGTCTGCGCCGCTATGTGGCGCCGATGGTGGAAGTCAGCGAGGAGCTGCAGCGCCTGACCTTCCCCTTCATCGACAAGAACATGCGCCCGTACTTCCGCGATGTGCAGATCCACGTCACCCGGCAGATGGAAGACCTCGCGGGGATCCGCGATCTGGCCAGCCAGACCATCGAGATCGGCATGCTGCTGGAGTCATCGCGGCAAAGCATCGTGCAACGCAAGTTCGCCGCCTGGGCGGCGATCCTCGCGTTCCCCACCGCGGTGGCGGGGATCTACGGCATGAACTTCCAGAACATGCCGGAGCTGAGCTGGCACTACGGCTACTTCGCCGTATTGGGAGGGATCGCGGTGGGTTGCGCCGCGCTGTATGGCAGCTTCAAACGTTCTGGCTGGCTTTAGGCTGGGCCACGAAGCGCATCATCCACTCGGCAACCGTCTGGCCCTGGTGGTCCACGCCCAGGCTGTCGATGCCCTTGCGATAGACCTCGGCGCCCAGGCTTTCCTGGCGCAGGTCGAGCAGCGCGCGGGAATAGTCGTGGATGAACTCCGGGTGACCCTGGAAACAGAGCACCTGGTCGCCGATGTGGTACGCCGCGTACTGGCAGAAATCGCTGGAGGCAATCACCGTGGCGTTTTCCGGTAGCGCGGTGACCTGGTCCTGGTGGCTGATCAGCAGGGTCAGCTCCTCGACCTGCGGACTCATCCACGGCGCGCGGGCCGCCATCACATAACGGTGGGTGCCGACGCCCCAGCCCTGGCTGGCGCGCTCGGCCTTGCCGCCAAGCAGCAGCGCCAGCAACTGGTGGCCGAAACACACGCCCAGCAGCTTGTCGCCGCGCTGGTAGCGGTCCAGCAGGAATGCCTTGAGCTTGCCGATCCAAGGATCGTCACCGAACGAGTCGGCCTTGCTGCCTGTCACAAGATAGGCATCGAAGACTTCATCCTCCGGCGGGTAGTGGCCGTTCATCACGTTGTAGACGCTGAATTCGGCGGCGATCGGCTGGCGGGTAAACAGTTGCTCGAACATCCGTCCATAGCCCTGATACTGCTCGACCAACTCGGGTCGCAGGACGTCGGTTTCCAGGATGCAGATGCGTAACGACATAGACTTGGCCCTGAACGACAGTGGTGAAAAAACACCGGTGAAGCCTGCCGCGAATATCGGCAGCAGGCAAGCATTCCCTCGGACGAACGGTCATTTCCTTGTGATCCGCGCGTGTACCCGGCGCATGTGTCTAGTCGGGCATGTCGTACCCAGATGGCATAAAGCCTCATAAACGAATGGTCTTTCACGACCAAAGTACAGACGAAAGCGTTCTAAATCGGCGGTAACGTAGGAGCTTTCCAGGTTGTATACCCATTAACAGCAGGTCCGCAAAAGCGTCCACAAGAGACCCATCGGACCGGAAGACAAGGACGCCATCCGGCTACCAGGAATAACAACAAGAAGGCAGACAGCCATGTTCAAACAACACAAGGTACGTCAGGCGGGACTTATTCTGTTCGCCACCACACTGCTGCTGATCCTGCCCAACCTGACGCGCCTGTTCGGTTGAGCGATCGGCTTTCAGTGTCATTTCGCCTCTGGTGTATGCTGCCGACCCTCACTGGTTGGAGACTCGCCCATGCGCCGTTGCCTTGCCTTGCTGCTCGCCCTGTTGAGCCTGCCGTTGCAGGCCGCGCAATTGACCCTGGAGCTGGGCGCCAGCAGCCGGACCTGGACTAGCGAGGCGCTGCTCAAGCATCCGCAGGCCCGGGATATCCGCATCGACCAGGACGTTTCCTACAAGAAGACCATGCACTACCGTGCCGTGCCCCTGGCTGCGCTGCTGGAGGGCATCAAGCCGGACGATCATCTGCAGGCGGTGGCCCTCGATGGCTTTGCCGCGGAAATGCCGGCGGCACCCCTGCTGAAGAGCGCGCCGGCGCAAGCCTGGGTGGCCGTGGAAGACCCGGCAAAACCCTGGCCAGGGCTTGGCCAGGACAAGCCGAGCGCCGGCCCCTTCTACCTGGTCTGGACCAACCCCAAGGCCGGCAATATCAGCCCCGAGCAATGGCCCTACCAGGTCGCGACCATCCGCCGCCTCGAACCTGTCGCTGCACGCTTCCCTGCCCTGCTTCCGGCCAAGGATGCCAGCGCCACGGTGAACCACGGCTTCGCCCTGTTCCAGAAGAACTGCCTGGCCTGTCACCGCCTCAATGGCGCCGGCGATGCCCAGTTCGGCCCGGACCTGAACCGGCCGTACAACCCCACCGAATACTTCCGCCCGGAGTTCCTGCGGCGCTATATCCGCAACCCGCAGAGCCTGCGCCAGTGGCCCCAGGCGCGCATGCCCGAGTTCACCAGCGAGGTGCTGCCGGACGCCGATCTCGACGCCCTGCTCGCCTACCTTGCGCACATGGCCAAGCGCAAATCCTGACGCCTACTGCTGGTTGAACCCGGAAGTCACCAGCACGTTGGCGTGCATCTGCTCGTAGCCCCCGCCGCGGCGCATGCCGCGCACCGGGCAGGCATCCAGGTAGTCCAGGCCCACCGCCAGCTTCAGGTGCCGCTCCGGCACGGCAAGCTGGTTGGTCACGTCGAAGCTGTACCAGGCATCGTCCAGCCAGGCTTCGGCCCAGGCATGGCTGGCCATGTGCTGGTTGTCGTTGTCGAACAGATAGCCCGACACATAACGCGCCGGCACCTGCAGGCTGCGGGCGCAGGCAATGAAGGCGTGGGCGTGGTCCTGGCAGACACCGGCGGCGCCGGCGAAAGCCTGGGCGGCACTGGTTTCCACCGCAGTGGCGCCGGGGCGATAGGCCATATGGTCGTGCAAGGCGCCCATCAGGCCGATCAGCGCACCACGGTCGCGGTACTCGCCACAGTGCTGGCTGGCGAAGGCACGCAGGGCCTCGTCGGCTTCGGTCAGGCGGGTGAAGCGCAGGAATGGCAGGGGCGACTGGCTGTCCTGCTCGGCCTCCAGGTCCGGGTCGATCTCCACTTCGCCACGGGCGGCGATCAGCAGATCGGCATGGGGCTCCTCAAGGCTCAGCACATGCAGGATATTGCCGAACGGGTCGCGTCGGGCCTGCACCGGGCGCGGCAGATCCAGCTCCCATTGCAGCACCTGCTGGCGCTGGTTATCCGGCGGGGTCAGGCGCAGGTACTGGATGCTGGTACGCACCTGGTCTTCGTAGTGGTAAGCGGTTTCGTGGCTGATTGTCAGTCTCATACGACCTCCAGATAAGCGCTGTGAATGGCATTGCCCAGTTCGCGCACCAGCGGAATGTAATGGTTCAACCAGGGGTGCAGCCCTTGCGAGAGGACTTCGTCGATGCCGGTGTAGCGCAGGCGGGCATCCACTTCCGCCGCCAGGCGCTGGGCCGGACGGCCGTTGCTGCCGTGCAGGCTGGCGAGGATCTGGTCGATTTCTTCGGTACAGGCGCGCAGCGAACGGGGCACATCGGCACGCAGGAGCAGCAGTTCGGCTACATGGCGCGCCGTGGGGGCGTCGCGGTAGATCTCGGTATAGGCCTCGAACGAGGACAGGGCACGGAGCAAGGCGCTCCATTGGTAGTAACCACGGGCGGAACTGTCGCTGACCGCCTCGGCATCCTCGCCGAACATCTCGTAGCGGGCGTCGAGCAGGCGCAGGGTGTTGTCGGCGCGCTCGATGAAGGTGCCGAGGCGGATGAAGCGGAAGGCGTCGTTGCGCATGATGGTGCCGTAGGTGGCACCGCGAAACAGGTGCGAGCGCTCCTTGATCCACTCGCTGAAGCGACTCATGCCATAGCGGCCCAGGCCCTGCTCGGCGATGCCGCGGATCTCCAGCCAGGTGGCGTTGATGTTCTCCCACATGTCGGCGGTGATCTTGCCGCGCACCGCATGGGCACAGGCCCGCGCCGCGCCGAGGCAACTGTAGATGCTCGCCGGGTTTTCCGGGTCGAGGGCGAAGAAGTGCAGCAGGCGCTCGGCATGCAACTCGCCGTGGCGCTCCAGGTAATCATCGAGGGTGCCGGTGATGCGCAGGGCCAGGGTCATTTCATCGAGACCGTCGCCGCGGCCATCCTGTGGCATCAGCGACAGCGAATAGCTGACATCGAGCATGCGCGCGAGGTTTTCCGCGCGCTCAAGGTAGCGCGACATCCAGTACAGATCGGAAGCGGTTCTGCTGAGCATGGTTCAGTCCTCCACCACCCAGGTATCCTTGGTGCCGCCGCCCTGGGACGAGTTCACCACCAGCGAGCCTTCGCGCAATGCCACCCGGGTCAAGCCGCCGGGCACCACACGAGTCTCGCGCCCGGAGAGCACGAATGGCCGCAGATCGATATGCCGCGGCGCGATGCCGTTCTCGACGAAGGTCGGGCAGGTCGACAGCGACAGGGTCGGCTGGGCGATGTAGGCCGCCGGCCGGGCCTTGATGCGCTCGGCGAAGGCGGCGATCTCGGCCTTGGTCGAAGCCGGCCCGACCAGCATGCCGTAGCCGCCGGAACCCTGGGTTTCCTTGACCACCAGCTCCGGCAGATTGGCCAGCACATGGGACAGCTCGGCCGGGTTGCGGCATTGCCAGGTAGGCACGTTCTTCAGGATCGGCTCCTCGTCCAGGTAGAAACGGATCATCTCGGTGACATAGGGGTAGACCGACTTGTCGTCGGCCACGCCGGTACCGATGGCGTTGGCCAGCACCACGTTGCCGCAGCGGTAGGCCGAGAGCAGGCCGGGCACGCCGAGCATGGACTCGGGGTTGAAGGCCAGCGGGTCGAGGTAGGCGTCGTCGATGCGGCGGTAGATCACGTCCACCGGTTTCGGGCCGCCGGTGGTGCGCATGAACACCCGCTCGTCGCGGACGAACAGGTCGGCACCCTCCACCAGTTCCACCCCCATTTCCCGCGCCAGGAAGGCGTGCTCGAAGAACGCGCTGTTGAAACGCCCCGGGGTCAGCACCACGACGCTGGGGTTATCCAGCGGACTGGAGCTCTTCAGGGTTTCCAGAAGCAGATTGGGGTAATGGTCGATGGGCGCGATGCGCTGGGCGGCGAACAGCTCGGGGAACAGCCGCATCATCATCTTGCGGTCTTCGAGCATGTAGCTCACGCCGCTGGGGGTACGCAGGTTGTCTTCGAGCACGTAGTAGCTGCCATCGCCGTCGCGCACCAGGTCGACCCCGGAAACATGCGCGTAGAGATCGCGGTGCAGGCTCAGGCCCTGCATCGCCAGCTGATATTGGTCGTTGGCCAGGATCTGCTCGGCGGGGATGATCCCGGCGCGAATGATGCGCTGCTCGTGATACAGGTCGGCGAGGAACAGGTTGAGGGCCTTCACCCGCTGGATGCAGCCACGTTCCACCACGCGCCATTCGCTGGCCGGAATGGCCCGGGGAATGGTGTCGAAGGGAATCAGGCGCTCGGTGCCCTGATCGTCGCCGTACAGCGTGAAGGTAATGCCCGCGCGGTGAAACAGCAGGTCCGCCTCGCGGCGCCGTTGCGCCAGCAGTTCTGGCGGGGTTTCCCCCAGCCAGCGGGCGAACTCCCGGTAATGCGGACGGAGCTGACCGTCGGCGGCGTACATCTCATCATAGAAACTGCGAATCATGCCGAACTCCTTGTCACCCGTGCCCAGGCACCGTCGCAAAGCCCGTGCCAGCGGCAACAAGCCTTTGTAATCAAGGGGTTGGAAAGATCGGAAAATGATGCCGCACCAGAGTTGTGCAGCCATGACCATCGTCATGGGGCACGCGCTTCATTGCGAAGCGTGGGTGGGCCCGGGGTCGCGTCAGCCACGGCCCCGGGACGGGTTTCAGGTCAACACGCGCTCCTGCTTGACGCCCCAGCCCTGGGCTTCCCCGCCCAGGGGCCTGATCACTGCTTCGAAGTCATGCTCGAACTCACCGATGCCACCATGGGTGGCGTACATGATCTTCTGCAGTTCCAATTGCCAGCCTTCGTCGCTTTCGTGCACCTGGGCACATAACGACTCGCCACGAAACTTGCCTGCAGCCCTGCGCGCCCGCTCCTCGTCCGGGAATACCGCGTAAAACTCGATGGGATGGATCTGGGTGAAGTCGAAGCCGCCTTCTTTCATGCGGCGCAGCACGGTGCTGCTGATGTCTTCGTACAGGTTGCTCATTGAATCGTCCTCCTCAATCACGATGGATAGACTTTCGGCGCCTGCGCACCACCCCATGCACCCGTGTCGGGCGAGGGGTCTCGAGCGGATGTAACGACGGCAAAGGCCGTCAGGGAAAAAACGACGGCCTTGCATGCAGCGTAGCGTCAGGCTGGGCACATCGCCAGCCGTCACGCGTCAGGACTTCTCGGCGATGTCGGTGATTTCCACGCCACTCTGCTCCTTCAGCCACTTGGCGGTCGGGCAGTCGGCGCGGTCCTGGAAGTCGTTGAGGTCGAGTTCATCCATGATCGGGAAGAGGTGGCCCCTGACCCGCCGCGCCGCATCTTCGATGCTCGGGCGGTTTTCCGCAACGAACAGCAGCGAGGTGCGTTCGCCTTTCTGGTCCACGAAGGTGATTTCCCACTCTTTCATCTGGCGTTGTCCTCGAATGAGTAAGTCCAGCCTACCTTCCGTTGACCTTGGCCCGGGGGCATCGTTCCAGTCCCGTGCGCTTTGCCACGGGTAAAAAAAGACCCCGGCAAGCCGGGGTCCGAATCAGTGGCAACGTGCCGTTGTGGCAATCAGTCCGGGACGCCGTGGACAACCCCTGCGGTGTTGTCCAACAGACTCTTGGTCGCGATCTGGATGAAGGATTCGAGCTTCTTCACCATCTGCGCCTTGTCGGCATCCTCGATGCGCTCGGCAGAGAACTGACTGCCCAGCGTGTAGCGGTACATGATCGGCTCGCGCTCCTTCGACTCGATGAGGATGCGATCACCCTGGATGAGGAACACGTTCTGGTCGCTACCCGATGGTTTGACCATGCCGATGCCCTGGTCGCCTTCCGGCAGATTGAGCAGGTCGCGGCCCCAGCATTGGTGACGGGTTTCACCACCGAGGCGGCCCATGATGGTCGGCACGATGTCGATCTGGGTACCGACGATATGGCTGCGCTTGCCGAACTTCTCCTGGATGCCTGGCGCAATCATCAGCATCGGCACGTTGAAGCGTCCCAGGTCCATCTCGGTGACCTGCTGGGAGTTGCCGAAGCCATGGTCGCCGACGATGACGAACAGGGTTTCCTTGAAGTACGGCTCCTTGCGCGCCTTCTCGAAGAACTGGCCGAGGGCCCAATCGGAATAGCGCATTGCGGTCAGGTGCTCGTCGAGGCGACCGAAGCCGGTCACAGGCTCCACCGGCAGGTTTTTCGGCAGCGCGTACGGCGTGTGGTTGGACAGGGTCTGGAGCAGTGCATAGAACGGTTTCTTGCCGTAGTTATGGGCCAGCTCCTGGGCGCCGCGGTCAAACATGTCCTGGTCGGAGACACCCCAGGTCGGGTCGGAGAACACCGGATTGACGAAGTCATTACGGCCAATGAAGGTGGTCATGCCCTGGTTGCCGAAGAAACCGGACTGGTTGTCCCAGGCGAAATCACCGTTGTACACGTAGACGTCGTCGTAGTCGCGGGCGCTGAGCAAGGCCGGCAGGCCAGACAGCTTGTGGCCGCCTTCCGGGGTCTGCATCAGGTATTCGAAGCCCGGCAGGTTGGGGAAGCAGGCCATGGTGGCGAACATGCCCTGGTGGGTATGGGTGCCGTTGGAGAAGAAGCGGTCGAACAGCAGGCCTTCCTCGGCCAGCTTGTCGAAGTACGGGGTGATGTTGCCCTTGGCGCCCAACGCACCTACCGAGTGACCGGCGAAGCTCTCCATTAGGATCACCACCACGTTCTTGATCGGCAGGGTGTTTTCCACCGGCGGGGTGAAGTCACGACGGATCGCCGCCTCGTCGGCGTCGACCAGCTTGTCGTTGGCGGTCAGCAGCATGTCGCGCACGGTCTGCTGGGCGACCTGCGGATCGAGGGTGGCCTTCCAGATATTGTCGCGATCTTCGGAGAAGCGGCTCTTGGCGGCGTCGATCAGGGTCAGGGTACCGTTCAGGCCGAGCTGGTTGACGAAGTTGGAATCGGTGGTGAAGGCATCGCCCCAGCGCATCGGCGGGCCCTGGCGCAGGGTGCCGCGAGCGGCGACCACCGCCACCAGCAGGATCATGAAGAACACCACGCCACGCACGTACCACGGGGCCACGCTACGCACGCCGGCCAGGCTGCTCTGGTACTGGCCACGGGGACGGGTCAGGCGGTCGATGCCCTTGAACGCCAGGCTCATGATCACCGTGCCGGCCACCCAGGCCAGCAGGTAGCGGACCACCGGGAAGCCATACCAGATCATGCTGGAGACGGTCTTCGGGTCTTCCTTGATGTACTGGAATACCAGGCCGTTGAGGCGCTGGTGGAACTCGCGGTAGAAGTCCATCTCCACCAGGCCGAGGAACAGCGTGATGCTGCCGGCGACGGTCAGCCACAGGCGGAACAGCCCCCGCTGCGCCATGGCCCGGGCACTGAGGATGGCCAGCAGCAGCGGAATGCTCAGGTACACCACCACACGCAGGTCGAAACGCAGGCCGTTGAAGAAGCCTTCGGCAACGGTCGAATAGGGCGTATCGCCGATCATGTCGCTGTTGTAGACCAGCAGCGCGAACCGCACGGCGCTCAGCATCAGCATGATCACCAGGCCGCACAGGAGGGTGTAGAGCAGGTGTGATTTGACCGTCGGTTGCAGGCGCGAGGCGTCCGTTTTAGCCATGAAGTGGAGGGTCCCTGGAATTCTGGTTATGGAGAGCACATTGACGCGAAACGGCGCCACTCCGGGAAGTTACCCGGCTGGTGAGCCGTCAGGCGAATGGGTAAAGGCGCGCGCGATTGTCTTCAATCGATTGTGAAAATTTCGTTGATGCAGCGCGAAACGCGGATCAGGCTAGCCGGGTTGCCCAGCCAGCACAATCCGCATCCAGTAAACAGATGTTGGCGCTAGATCCGCACATCCCCGCGCGGTCCGGCGATCGCCCAGATGATCAGGCCGAGCACCGGCAGCAGGATGATCAGCAGGATCCACAGAACCTTGGCGCCGCCACCGGCGCTGCTCTTGACCACGTTGAGGATCGCCCAGATATCCAGGGCGAGAATGACCAGGCCGGCGAGGCCATTGAACGTCGAACCCATCTCGAAACTCCTAATCCAGACATTGCCCAAAGAATAGATGGCTATCGGCCTTATAGACGCACTTGCATCGATGGCGTTCCGATGGCTTGGGTAGACTTGCCTGCATTGCCTTGCCGGAGAAGCGTTCATGCCACCGTCCCACAGCCATAGCCCTGCCGCCCCCATTCCGCTCTACAGCGCCTGGCTGCAACAGGCACAAACCACGCCCTGGCTGAGCGCCGGCCTGGGCCTGAGCCTGCTGGTGGTGCTGTGGCTGATGGGCGCCAGCGCCTGGAACGCGATCCACGGCGATCACCAGGAAAACCTGCGACTGGCCATGCTCGGCGGCCTGGCCGGGTTTTCCGCCACCGCATTGGGGGCGATCCTCGCCGTAGTGCTGCGCGAGGTCAGCTCGCGGACCCAGGATGTGATGCTCGGCTTCGCCGCCGGGATGATGCTCGCCGCCAGTTCCTTCTCGCTGATCCTGCCGGGGCTGGACGCCGCCCGCGAGATCACCGGCAACGGCCCGCTGGCCGCGTTGACCGTGGTGGTCGGCATGGGCCTGGGTGTGCTGCTGATGCTCGGCCTCGACCGCTTTACCCCGCACGAACACGAAAGCACCGGTCCCTGCGGCCCGCAGGCGGAACGGATCAACCGGGTCTGGCTGTTCGTCCTGGCGATCACCCTGCACAACCTGCCGGAAGGCATGGCCATCGGCGTAAGCTTTACCAATGGCGACCTCAACGTCGGCCTGCCGCTGACCAGTGCCATCGCCATCCAGGACATTCCCGAAGGCCTGGCAGTCGCCCTGGCCCTGCGCGCCACCGGGCTGTCCAGTCTGAAAGCGGCGCTGGTGGCGATCGGCTCGGGCTTGATGGAGCCCATCGGCGCGGTGATCGGCCTGGGCATTTCCAGCGGTTTCGCCCTCGCCTACCCGATCAGCATGGGCCTGGCGGCGGGGGCGATGCTGTTCGTGGTGTCCCACGAGGTGATCCCGGAAACCCACCGCAACGGCCACCAGACCTCGGCAACCCTCGGCCTGATGGGTGGCTTTGCGGTGATGATGTTCCTCGACACCGCTCTCGGTTAAACGTGAACGGCGACCCGCAGCGCTTCCAGGGCCGGCGCTGCGGCGATGTTCAGCTCGGCGCACAGCTCCAGTACCCGTGGCAGATCATTGCCGCAGACCAGGACCATTTGCAGTTCATCGTCGAGCAACTGGCTGAGATTCATCAGCACGTAGCCACCGGCTTCCTTGTTCATGCTGCCCATCTGGATCTGGATGCGGTTGAGAGCGGTCAGCGCCTCGACCTTGGCCAGTTGCTTGGGCTTGATATTGAACGGCACGCTCTTGTCGAAGGAGGCGACGATGCTGGCGAACAGGTCTTCGTAGGTATCGGCCTGGAACAGCACGGTATCCGGCAGGCTGCCGACCACCACCCATTCGCCCAGGGGGATCGGGAAGCTGTCGTCGTAGTTGATGTCCGGGTTGGCGGCGAGGAAGGCCTCGGGATCGGCGTAGGCCTGGGCCGCCTCGTCGGCGATCCGCTCGATGTCCTGCGCGGTCATGCAGCCGGAGCTGATTTTGCCGATGAGTTCGACCAGTTGTTCTTTCATGGGGAGGCCCTGGGACGCTGGAAAAAAGGCGCCAAGGATAGCCGCCCCGGGGTCAGCCGGCCAGCGCTTGCAGGCGCGCGGTAGTCTCGCGGGCGCCCATGGTCCGGGCAGCGTCCAGGGCATCGGCGCCACGGGCGTCGCGACGGGTGGGGTCGGCGCCCTGTTCCAGCAGGTAGTCGAGGATGGCGAGGCGATTGAACATGGCCGCCATCATCAGGGCCGTGCGTCCGTCGCCAGCGGCGGCATCCGGGTCGCCGCCGTGCTCTACCAGCAGACGGACCATCTCCAGATTGCCCTTGAATGCCGCGCCGGCCACCGGCAACTGGCCGTTGTCGTTGGCGATCCGCGGATCGGCGCCATGGGCCAGCAGCACCTGCGCGGCGTCAAGATGGCCATGATAGCTGGCCAGCATCAGCAGGGTGTCGCCCTTGTGATTGCGCAGATTGGCCGGCAGGCCGGTTTGCAGAAGGCGCCGCAGCATCTCGGCGTCGCCCTGGCGGGCACGCTCGAAGACCTGCTCGGCAAAGGCTTGCTGCTCGTCGGCGCTCATGGTGGCGGGTTGCTGGTCGTGCATCGGGAACCTCCGGAACGGAACAGGGCCAAATCCCTTGTCAGGGGTTGATCCATGGTTCGCGGGAATAATTCCATCGGATACAGCGCAACCAGCCGACCTTGCAAAATGCACTGTGCAAATTGCACGACCTTGCACGATGCACGACGCACGCTTCGCCGCAACTTAATAAGTAATTGATTTACAAGGATTTTTTATTTCCTGAAAGCTGGCACGTCGACTGCACCAGTCATTCCATGTCTGCCACCCACAGCCAGGAGCTGATATGGACCTCATTCAGGAAAAATTCGCCTCGGTGTTCTCCGCTTACCAGGTCACCACTCAAGCCCGCCCTGACGGCGGCATCCTGCTGACCCTGCGCGCTGCCGACGGCAAGCAGACCCGTCGCTGCCTTTCCTACGCGCAATTGCACAACGCCGAGCAACTGTCCTGGGCGATCAGCGCGATCCGCCGCGACCTGGCCGAGCAGGCCAGCGAACTGCCAGTGATCTCGATGCTGCAAAGCCAGCAGCGTTTTGCCTTGCCGACCTACCGTTAAAGAAAAAGCAACGCGGAAACTTGTGGGAGCGGGTTCACCCGCGATTACGTCGGTGAGATCACTACCGTAATCGCGGGTGAACCCGCTCCCACAAGGCCCCTGTTAAATGATTTAGAACGTGTCATCCAGCCTTGGATACGCCCGGAAACTCTCATCTCCGGTCAACTGAGCCTTCTGATCTTCCTTGCTCAGGAACCGCACCAGCACCAGGTTCGGTTGTTCGCCAATGTCGAACCACTGGGCGACACCCGCCGGCACCTCGATCAGATCACCCCGCTCGCCAATCAGCGCGTAGACGTACTCGCCAATTCGGATATTCAGCAAGCCACGCCCGCTGACGAACAACCGCACATCCTGCCCGGAGTGCCGACGCTCATCGATCAACCCGGCGCGCAGTTCATCCTTCTGCGAATGTTCCGGATTGATGCTCAGCACCTCGACCACCGCCGCCGAAAACTCGCCACGCAAAGCCTCCACCTGACCGCCCAGGCTGGCAACCACCTCGTCTTCCGCCGTTCCCGGACGAATCCGCGCTGCCACCTCGCGCTGTTCGAAGCGCACGCCCTGCTCAGCCAGGGTCGCGGCGATATCGTCGGCGTGGGTCAGGACCTTGTTGGGGGTATCGGGGGTGGATTGGTGATAAACGCTGAGGATGCTCAAGGGGCAACTCCTGATAGATCGAAAACCTCGGAAAGAGCGCTACTGCGCGTCCTCTTTCAACCGGGTCGCAATGATAACGGCTGCGGCCAGCGCCGCGACGCTGGCAATACTAAAGGTGAGGGTCGGCCCCAAGGTCTTCCAGCTATAGCCCGCATACAGCGCACCCAGGGCGCCACCGGTGCCGGACAGGGTCGCATAGAAGGCCTGGCCCTGGCCTTGCTGGCGGGCGCCGAAACTGCGCTGGACAAAGGCGATGCATGAGGCATGGAAGGCGCCGAAGGTCGCCGCGTGCATCAGTTGAGCCAGCAACAGCACCATCAGGTGTTCGGCCAAGGCGCCCAGCAACAACCAGCGCAACGCCGCCAGCAGGAAGCTCGCCAGCAGCACCCGGCGCAGGGAAAAGCGCGCAAGAATCCGGCTCATCACCACGAACAGCAGCACCTCCGCCAACACGCCAAGGGCCCAGAGCATGCCGATGATGCCGCGGCTGTAACCGAGGCTTTCCAGGTGCAGGGTCAGGAAGGTGTAGTACGGGCCGTGGCTCAGTTGCATCAGCGCCACGCACAGATAGAACGCCAGCACACCGGGCCGGGTCAGTTGCTTGAGAAAACCGCCGCTGGCCGCTCGCTCGGATTGCTCCGCCGGCTGGGCATTGGGCACCCACAGGCTGGCACAGACGATACCGGCCATGATGCACACCAGCGCCACGGGATAGACATCCAGGCTCAGCCATTCGAACAGCCGCCCCAGGCCGACCACGGTGAGGATGAAACCGATCGAACCCCACAGGCGGATCTGGCTGTAGCGTCCGGTCTGCTCTTGCAGGTGGGCCAGGGTGATCACTTCGAACTGCGGCAGCACGGCGTGCCAGAAGAAGGCATGCAAGGCCATTACCAAGGCCAGCCAGGCATAGCTTTTGTCGACGAAGATCAGGGCGAAACTGGCCAGCGTGCATAACGCCCCCAGGCGCACGATCAGCAGGCGCTGGCCCGTGCGATCGCCGAGCCAGCCCCACAGGTTGGGGGCGACACAGCGCATCAGCATGGGAATCGCCACCAGTTCGCCGATCCGCGCGCTGGAAAAACCGAGGTGGTCGAAATACAGGGCCAGGAACGGCGCAGTGGCCCCCAGCAGGGCGAAGTAGAACAGGTAGAAACTGGACAGGCGCCAGTAAGGAAGCGCCACGGCTAGCAGGCCGTGGCGCGAGGGGTGGTGCGGGGCATCAGAGTTGGCCCAGTACCGGAGTGCTCACCCGTACATCGGCGTTCTGCCCGCGATGGCGCAGCAGGTGGTCCATCAGCACGATGGCCATCATGGCCTCGGCGATCGGCGTGGCGCGGATGCCAACGCAAGGGTCGTGACGGCCCTTGGTGATGACGTCCACCGGGTTGCCGTCCTTGTCGATGGAGCGACCCGGCGTGGTGATGCTGGAGGTCGGTTTCAGCGCCAGGTGAGCGACGATCGGCTGGCCGGACGAGATACCACCGAGGATGCCGCCGGCATTGTTGCTGAGGAAACCTTGCGGGGTCAGCTCGTCGCGGTGCTCGGTGCCGCGCTGGGCAACGCAGGCGAAACCGGCGCCGATTTCCACGCCCTTGACCGCGTTGATACTCATCAGCGCATGGGCCAGCTCGGCGTCGAGGCGATCGAAGATCGGCTCGCCCAGGCCTGGCATCACGCCTTCGGCGACCACGGTGATCTTGGCGCCGACCGAGTCCTGGTCACGGCGCAGCTGGTCCATGTACGCCTCCAGTTCCGGGACCTTGTCCGGGTCGGGGCTGAAGAAGGCGTTCTGCTCTACCGAGTCCCAGGTCTTGAACGGGATTTCGATCGGGCCGAGCTGGCTCATGTAGCCGCGAATGACGATGCCCTGGCTGGCCAGGTACTTCTTGGCGATGGCACCGGCAGCCACGCGCATGGCGGTTTCCCGCGCCGAGCTGCGGCCACCGCCGCGGTAGTCGCGCTCACCGTACTTGTGGTGGTAGGTGTAGTCGGCGTGGGCCGGGCGGAACAGGTCCTTGATCGCCGAGTAGTCCTTGGACTTCTGGTCGGTGTTGCGGATCAGCAGGCCGATGGCGCAACCGGTGGTGCGGCCTTCGAACACGCCGGAGAGGATCTCGACCTCGTCGGCCTCCTGGCGCTGGGTGGTGTGGCGGCTGGTACCGGGCTTGCGCCGGTCCAGGTCGCGCTGCAGGTCCTCGAGGGAAATCTCCAGGCCCGGCGGGCAGCCATCGACAATGGCGACCAACGCCGGACCATGGCTTTCGCCAGCGGTGGTGACAGTGAACAGCTTGCCGTAGGTATTGCCGGACATGCAGACGCTCCGCGAAATCAGCCTGATTTGAACAAGGCCGCCAGTATACGCAGGCTAACCAATCAGTTCATCCCTGATGGAGAACCTTCCTGCCGCGCCCGGGTCATAACGGCATCCCTCCATGTGTGTTCGATGATGCCGCGTCTTGCCGCCCTGCTCCTGCTGTTCGTCTCCTGCTTCGCCCAGGCCGCACCCGTGGTGTTCCAGCGTCCGCTCAGCCTCGACACCGGCCAGGGTGTCCTGCATGGCAGCCTGCTGCTGCCGCGCACCGAAAGCCCGCCGCCGGTGGTGCTGATCATCGCCGGCTCCGGGCCCACTGACCGTGATGGCAATAACCCGGCAGTGGGCCGAATCGATATCCTCCGGCAACTGGCCCTGCAGCTGTCGCGCAACGGCATCGCCAGCGTGCGCTACGACAAGCGCGGCGTCGCCGAAAGCCTGGCGGCGACCCCGGACGAGCGCAATCTCAGCGTCGAACGCTATGTCGCCGATGCCGTGGCCTGGAGCCACAGGATCAAGGCCGATCCACGCTTCGGCCCGCTGATCCTGCTGGGCCATAGTGAAGGCGCGCTGATCGCCAGCCTGGCCGCCGAAGCCGCAGGTGCCGATGGCGTGATCGCCCTGGCCGGCAGCGGTCGCCCGCTGGACCAGGTGCTGCGCGAACAGCTCGCCGAACGCCTGCCGCCGGCACAACTCCCTGCCAGCTTCGCCCTGATCGATCAACTCAAGGCCGGCCGCCAAAGCGCGCGGATTCCCGCCCCGCTGCAGGACAGCTTCCGCCCGAGCGTACAACCCTACCTGATCTCGCTGTTTCGCCAGGATCCGGCTGCGGCCTTCGGCGCGCTGAAGATACCGGCGCTGATCATCCAGGGGCGTAACGATATCCAGGTCGGCCCCGCCGATGCCCGCGCCCTGCAGGCGGCCAAACCCGACGCGCAACTGGCACTGATCGACGGCATGAACCATATGCTGCGCATCAGCCCGCCGGGCATCGCCGAGCAACGCGACGCCTACACTAATCCGCAATTGCCATTGGCCAGTGCCCTGGGCGAGCGGATCGTCGCTTTTGTGCGCCAGTTGACACCCGGTTGAGCAAATAGCCCTCCAGTCCTCGCCGCCATGGCCGATACATCCTTGGCAGGCAACGCCATTGCAGGCTGCCTGGCGCGCACAATGAGGACACCCGTGATGACTGATGCACCCACCCAGAACGCTGCCGAAGCGACCGAAGAACCGGCTGCGCCGGAGGCCGCCCCGCTGCCCTGGGCGGACCTGGCTGCCGAGCATTTCCAGTTGCTGCGCCTGGCGCCGCTGCCCACCGACCGCAACAGCGGCCCGCGTCCGCTGCGTTTCGTCCAGTACGGCTACGCCGAGCGGCACAGCAAGGAACACAGCCTGCTGCGCATGGAGATCCGCCTGCCCGGGCAGAAGACGCGCAAGGAACAGAACGTCCTCGACATCCGCGTCGACCACCAGCAGCGCCAGGTGACCATCGGCCCCGAAAGCGGCTTGCAGATCGAGCCGCTGAACCGCGGTATCGGCCGCTTCCTGCTGGCCCAGGGCGTGGCCTGGGCGCAACGGCGCTGGTCGGGCTATCGCCTCGAAGGCGGGCTGCTGGCGAACAAGGATGCGCTCAACGAGGACACTCGTCTGCGCCGCGACCATGTGCTGCGCAGCACCGGGGTGGAGGTGGAATACGCCGATGCCCAGCACCTGAAGGGACGTTACGTGGAAACCCAGGTGGGCCAGCTCAAGGGTGGCTGGAACACCGACAAGCTGCAGCGGGTGGAGATCATCGATGCCGCCAACATGCTTCAGGCGGCCGAGCAGAAGCTGCACGAGAAGGAAGCGCAACTGCGCGAGCGGGATGAGCGGGTCGCCAAGTTCAAGCGCGAGGACAGCGGCCTGCGTTTCACCATCACCTGCCTGGTGGCGTTTGCCGTGTTCCAGGCGGGGTTGCTGATCTGGATCGCTACGCACCGCTGAAAATAAGACGCGGACCCTGTGGGAGCGGGTTTACCGGGACGCCGGACCGCCGCGATGGCGTCGGTGATGCCACCATCGTAATCGCGGGTAAACCCGCTCCCACAGGGTCCGCGCCGCCCTTAGACCTGTTCTCTGCGCAACAGAGCAGCCTGAAAGGCTGGGCGGACTCCCATAGGGCTCACAAAGATCAGACCCGCGAAGCGAACAGCGCCTGATGCTGGCGGCACTGCTCGGCGGTGAGCATGAACACGCCGTGGCCGCCACGCTCGAATTCCAGCCAGGCGAAATCCACTTCCGGGTACAGCTGCTCGACATGCACCTGGCTGTTGCCCACCTCGACGATCAGCAGGCCTTTCTCGGTCAGGTGATCCGCCGCTTCGGCCAGCATGCGCCGTACCAGGTCCAGACCATCATTGCCACAGGCCAGGCCCAGCTCGGGCTCATGGTGATATTCCGCCGGCATGTCGGCGAAGTCCTCGGCATCGACGTAGGGCGGGTTGGACAGGATCAGGTCGAAACGCTGGCCCGGCAGGCCGGCAAAGCCATCCCCCTGGACGGTGTAGACGCGCTCTTCGAGACCATGGCGCTCGATATTCTGGTTGGCCACTTCGAGGGCTTCGAAGGACAGGTCGGCCAGCACCACTTCCGCTTCGGGGAACACCTCGGCGCTGACGATGCCGATGCAGCCGGAGCCGGTGCACAGGTCGAGGATGCGCGCGGGCTCGGTGCCCAACCAGGGTTCGAAGCGCTTTTCGATCAGCTCGCCGATCGGCGAACGCGGCACCAGCACGCGCTCATCGACGATGAACGACATGCCGCAGAACCACGCCTCGCCCAGCAGGTAGGCGGTGGGCACGCGGTCGTCGATACGGCGCTTGAGCAGGCGCTGCAGCTTGACCAGCTCGTCGTCTTCCAGACGGCAATCGAGGTAGCTGTCGGCCACTTCCCACGGCAGGTGCACCGCGCCCAGCACCAGCAGGCGGGCCTCGTCCCAGGCGTTGTCGGCACCATGCCCGAAGAACAGCTCGTGCTCATGGAAACGGCTGACAGCCCAGCGAATATGGTCGCGCAACGTGCGCAGGCGGGAAGTGATCACGGCAGACTCCTTGGAAGACGACCGGCGATTCTACCAGCCCCGCGCCAGGATTGGCCGTCGCGAGGCAAATGAGCCAATCGCTGACGTAGCTGAAAGCCACTAACTACGCCGCTTGTACGCTAAGCGATTCACATCGGCGGCCAAGCAAGGGAGAATAGCCAAAAAGCCCTAGCCAAAGGAGCCCTTAATGTCTGTTCCAACGACGATGTTCCATCTCAGTGGACGCGGCTATCCGCCAGCGAAGCTGAGCAACGCCAGCCTGATCATTATCGATGCGCAAAAGGAGTACCTCAGCGGTCCCCTGGCGCTGTCGGGCATGGACGAAGCCGTGGCGAACATCGGCAAACTGCTCGAAGCGGCACGCAAGGCCGGTCGCCCGATCATCCATGTACGCCACCTCGGCACCGTCGGTGGCCTGTTCGATCCGCAAGGTCCGCGTGGCGAGTTCATCCCGGGCCTGGAACCCCAGGGCGACGAAATCATCATCGAAAAGCGCATGCCCAATGCGTTCAAGAACACCAAGCTGCATGAAACCCTGCAAGAGCTCGGTCATCTCGACATCATCGTCTGCGGTTTCATGAGCCATTCCAGCGTCAGCACCACCGTGCGCCGGGCCAAGGACTATGGCTACCGCTGCACCCTGGTCGAAGATGGCTGCGCCACCCGCGACCTGCCGTTCAAGGGTGGTGTGATTCCTGCCGCACAGATCCAGCAGAGCGAAATGGCGATCATGGCCGACAATTTCGCCTGCGTGGCGCCGGTCGACAGCCTGGTCTGACCCTGCTGGCGAACGGAACCACCTCGACGATTTCCGGTCCAAGTCCGGATCTTTACTGAGGAAATCGGCATGAAAATATCCGACGGTTTCGACGCCAAACGCCTGCGCCCGCGCCAGCCGGGCGCCTGGGGTTCGCGCCTGGCCGCGATGTTCGCCATGCTGCTGACCTGCCTCGGCGTACTGCTGGCCATGGCCGGTGCCGCCAGCCTGCTGGGCCGTCCGGCAGCCTTGGGCGAACTCAACGACAACCCCGCCGCCGCCAGCCTGATCCTGGTTGGCGGTTTGTTCGTCCTGTACCTCGGTATCTGGATCTGGCGTCGCCGCCGCTTGCGCCTGCGCCGTGGCCGCGAACTCAATCTGTCCCCGCATCTGATGAAAAAACACGACTGACTGCGTAGACTCTGCGCGGTTCTGGCGGAGGCTTTACATGCAAGACGATGATTTTTCCCTGTTCAAAAGCGAGATGCGCGGCGTCAAGCCGATCAAGCATGACCGCGCCGACACCGGCAAGGCCAAGACCGATCGCAAGCAACTGGCCAGCCTGAGGCAGAACGCCACGGTGCGCAGCGACCAGACCGTGGTCGACGGCCTGTCCGACCAGTTCGTCATCGATGTCGGCCCGGAAGACGATCTGCACTGGAGCCGCGATGGCGTCCAGGAAAGCCAGATGCGCAAGCTGAAGATCGGCCAGATTCCTTTCGAGGGCAGCCTCGACCTGCACGGTATGTCGGTGGAGAAGGCCCGGGAAATCCTCTGGGAGTTCCTTGCCGAGGCCACCCGCTTCGAAATCCGCTGCGTGCGCGTCACCCACGGCAAGGCCGTGCGCCTGGACGGCAAGCGGCCGATGATCAAGAGCCACGTCAATACCTGGCTGCGCCAGCACCCCCAGGTGCTTGGTTTCACCTCATGCCAGGCCCGTCACGGCGGCACCGGCGCGGTGTATGTAATGCTGCGCCGGACCATGCTCGAAGGACGCGACGAATAACGCCGCACTTGCGATGCTGTCACAGCCGCCGTACCCTTCGCGTTTGCGAAATACACCACAGGTAGATCCATGTCCCTGGAACAGCATTACACCGCGATCCTTGGCCAACTCGGCGAGGATGTCTCCCGCGAAGGCCTGCTCGACACGCCGAAGCGGGCCGCGAAGGCCATGCAGTACCTTTGCCGCGGTTACAACCAAACCCTGGAAGAAGTCACCAACGGCGCATTGTTCAGCTCCGACAACAGCGAAATGGTCCTGGTCAAGGACATCGAGCTGTACTCGCTGTGCGAACACCACCTGCTGCCGTTCATCGGCAAGGCTCACGTTGCCTATATCCCGAGTGGCAAGGTCCTGGGCCTGTCCAAGGTGGCGCGGATCGTCGACATGTATGCCCGTCGCCTGCAGATCCAGGAAAACCTCAGCCGCGAAATCGCCGAGGCGATCCAGCAGGTCACCGGCGCCGTTGGCGTGGCGGTGGTCATCGAAGCCAAGCACATGTGCATGATGATGCGTGGTGTGGAGAAGCAGAACTCGTCCATGATCACCTCGGTGATGCTGGGTGAATTCCGCGAAAATGCGGCGACCCGCAGCGAGTTTCTCAGCCTGATCAAGTGATCGGGTGCGTTATCCGGGCCGACCTTTTCAGGTCGGCTTTTTATTGCGAGGAATCATCATGATCGTCAAAGCCCTGCGGGTCGGCCTCGGCCAGCTGATCGTCCTTCTTGACTGGGTCAGCCGCCCGGCGAAGCTCAAGCGCGATCCGGCTGCGCAAGCCAGGGTCGAAGAGCAAGCCCGTGGCCTGAGCCTGTACCAGTTCCATGCCTGCCCGTTCTGCGTGAAAACCCGCCGCACCCTGCACCGCCTGAACGTGCCGGTGGCCCTGCGCGACGCGAAGAACAACGAACAGGACCGCCAGGCCCTGCTCGAAGGCGGTGGCCGGATCAAGGTGCCGTGCCTGCACATCGAAGAAGATGGCAAGACCACCTGGATGTATGAGTCCAAGGCGATCATCGATTATCTGAACAAGCGGTTTTCTGCGGTGTAACTGCTGACGTCATCGCTGGCAAGCCAGCTCCCACGAAATCGCGTGCACCACTGAACCCGTGGGAGCCGGCTTGCCGGCGATGAAGCCAGCAGCGGCATCAATCCACCATCGGCACATGCCGCGGATGCTCGGCCACCCGCGCCAGCCACTCCCTGACCTTCGGGTAGGCCGCCAGGTCGAAGCCGCCCTCATGGGCGACATGGGTGTAGGCATACAGCGCCACGTCGGCGATCGAGAACTGCTCACCCACCAGGTACGGCGTTACCTCCAACTGCCGCTCCATCACCTTCAGCGCCTTGTGCCCGCCTTTGTGCAGCTTGCGGTATTCCTCCAGGCGCTCGTCCGGCAGCCCCAGGTAGAACTGGATGAAGCGCGCCACGGCAATGTACGGCTCATGGCTGTACTGCTCGAAGAACTGCCATTGCAGGACCTGGGTGCGCAAACGTGGCTCGCTCGGCAGGTACTCGCTGCCGTCGGCGAGGAAGTTGAGAATCGCGTTGGACTCCCACAGGCAGGTGCCGTCTTCCAGTTGCAGCACAGGCACCTTGCCGTTGGGGTTCATTGCCAGGAACTCCGCGGTCTGCGTCTCCCCCTTGAGAATATCCACCGGCTGCCAGGTATAAGGCAGATCGAGCAGATGCAGCATCAGCTTGACCTTGTAGCAGTTGCCCGATTGGTAATCCCCGTAGACCTTGTACATCGTGCCCCTCCCCTTTTCTTGCGCAAAAAACCGACCGCTGACTGTACGGCTAAATGCAACGCTCGCTGTACCGCACTGGCGTGCACTGCCCACGGTAGTCTGAAAAATCTGCTTACACCGAAGAACAAGGACTATGCCATGCCCAACGCCACTTCCGCACAACTGCGGCCGCTGGCCGATTCGTCTCCCTCGGCGGTGGTCGCCGGCTTTATCGCCATGCTCACCGGCTACACCAGCTCGCTGGTCCTGATGTTCCAGGCCGGCCAGGCCGCGGGACTCACCAGCGCGCAGATTTCCTCGTGGATCTGGGCCCTGTCCATCGGCATGGCAGTGTGCAGCATCGGCCTGTCGTTGCGCTACCGCACGCCGGTGACCGTGGCCTGGTCGACCCCCGGTGCGGCGCTGCTGATCACCAGCCTGGGCGGCGTGACCTACGGCGAAGCCATTGGCGCCTACATCACCTGCGCCGTACTGGTGGTGATCTGCGGCCTGACCGGAAGCTTCGAGCGCCTGGTACGGCGGATCCCGGCTTCGCTGGCCTCGGCCTTGCTGGCAGGGATCCTGTTCAAGATCGGCAGCGAAATCTTCGTCGCCGCCCAGCACCGCACCACCCTGGTCCTGGGCATGTTCTTCAGCTACCTGCTGGTCAAGCGCGTGTCGCCGCGCTATTCGGTGCTGGCGGCGCTGCTGGTGGGCACCGGGCTGTCGGCAGTCCTCGGCCTTCTGGATTTCAGCGGTTTCAAGCTGGAGGTGGCGACGCCGGTATGGACCACACCAAGCTTCTCCCTCGCCGCGACCATCAGCATCGGCATCCCGCTGTTCGTGGTAGCGATGACCTCGCAGAACATGCCCGGCGTCGCCGTGCTGCGTGCCGATGGCTACCAGGTGCCGGCCTCGCCGTTGATCTCGGTGACCGGCATCGCCTCGCTGCTGCTGGCGCCGTTCGGCTCCCACGGGGTCAACCTGGCCGCCATCAGCGCCGCCATCTGCACCGGTCCGCACGCCCATGAAGACCCGAACAAGCGCTACACCGCCGCGGTCTGGTGCGGGATTTTCTACGGTATCGCCGGGACCTTCGGCGCCACCCTCGCCGCGCTGTTCGCCGCCCTGCCCAAGGAACTGGTACTGTCCATCGCCGCCCTGGCCCTGTTCGGCTCGATCATGAACGGCCTGAGCGTGGCGATGAACGAGCCCAAGGAGCGCGAGGCGGCGCTGATCACCTTCATGGTCACCGCCTCCGGCTTCACTCTGTTCTCGATCGGTTCGGCGTTCTGGGGCATCGTTGCCGGGGTGCTGACCTTGCTCATCCTCAACTGGCGCAAAGCCGCCTGACAGCCGCTTCCGGACTCAGATCCGGAAGTGCCCGACCATCCCCTTCAGTTCCGCCCCCAGCTGCGCCAGCTCGATACTCGAGCTGGCGTTGCCGCGCATGGCCATCGCCGATTGATCGGCACTGCTGCGGATCTGGGTGACGCTGCGGCTGATCTCCTCGGCCACCGAGCTCTGCTGCTCCGCCGCTGCGGCGATCTGCTGGTTCATCTGCTGGATCAGCGACACCGCGCTGGCGATGCTGCCCAGGGCGCTCTCGGTTTGTAGGGCATCAGCCACCGCCAGCTTGACCAGCTCGCCGCTGTCCTGGATCTGCGCCACCGACGCCTGGGCGTTGCTGCGCAGACTGCTGACCAGACGCTCGATCTCGCCGGTGGATTGCTGGGTGCGCTGGGCCAACGCCCGCACCTCATCCGCCACCACGGCAAAGCCTCGGCCCTGCTCGCCGGCACGGGCGGCTTCGATGGCGGCATTGAGCGCCAGCAGGTTGGTCTGCTCGGCGACGCTCTTGATCACCTCCAGCACCGAGCCGATGTGCTGGATCTCGGCGCTGAGGCTTTCGATGCTGTGGCTGGCGGAGTCCGCCGCACTGGCCAGGCGCTCGATGCGCTGCATGCTCTGGCGCACCACCTGCTGACCGCTTTCCACCTTGCCGTCCGCCGCCTGCGCGGCCTGCGCCGCCTCCTCGGCATCGCGGGCGACACTGTGCACCGTGGCGGTCATCTGCTGCATGGCGGTGGCTACCTGGTCGGTCTCGTCCTTCTGGCTGCTGACTTCGCGATTGGTCTGCTCGGTCACCGCCGACAGGGTGTGGGCGCTGCTGGCCAGTTTATCGATACCGCTCTGCAGACCACTGACGATGCCGCTCAGGCCGCTGCCCATCTGCTGCATGGCCAGCAGCAACTGGCCCACTTCGTCACGACGATCGACGCTGATTTCGCCACGCAGGTCGCCGGCGGCGATCTCCTGGGCCCGACCGATCACCCGCCGCAGCGGCAGGACAATGGCCCGGGTAATCAGCACCGCCGCGACCACGCCGACCAGCAGCGCCGCCAGTGACGAGACCAGAATCAGCAGCGCGTTGCGCTTCAGCTCGCTTTGCATGCTGGCGTCGATTGCCCCGTTGATCTGCTCGACCCGCGCGGTGACCTGCTCGGCACGCTCCTGCAACTGCTTGCGCAACTGCGCCTCGCGCGCCAGCAGGTCGGTGTACTCGCCGAGTTTCTCGCCGAAGCTGGCGATGTGGGTGGTGACTTCGCCAAGCACGCTCTGGTAGCCCGGGTCCTGCACGCTGGCCTTGAGCTGGTCGGCCAGTTGCGCAGCCTGCTCGGCCTGCTCAATGCGGCCTTGGCGCTGATCCTCGGCGCCCTTGCGGTTCTGCTCCAGGCGTACCCGCGCCTCGTCCATGGCCTGCAGCATCAGCCGCGCCACCTGGGCCACCTGGCCGGCCTGCTCGACGAACTCGGCACCCTTCTGGCCCTGGGAATCCTTCAGGGTCCAGGTGCCGTCATCGGACAGCCCGGACTGCAGGACATCCAGGTTGTTGGCGACGCTGGACACCGACCAACTGGCCATGTCCAGGGCCAGCTCCTTGGACTGGGTCAGCTCGACGAATTCATCGAAGGCTTTGCGGTAGGCCGCGAGCGCATCGGCGACGTCGCTGCCGGCCAGGTCGGGCAACAGCGCGGCCTGTTCGTTGAGGGCATCGACGCCCTTGCGTAGCGCATCGGCCTCCTTGGGATCGGAGCGCTGGGCATAGCGCTGCTCGTGCAGGCGCAGCGCCAGCACGCCATTGTTGAACGCGGTGATCTGCTTGAGGCCATCGAAGCGCTGACCCAGACCATAAAGTGCGGCGATACCAATCGCGGCAACCACCGCCGTCAGCAACAGAACAAGAGTGAATCCCAGCCCCAGCTTGCGGGCCATGCCCAGGTTGGCAAAACCGCCATTCGCGCCCGACTTCATTGCTCGCTGCCCTCTCGTGCTGCCCTTGGAAAACGCCGGATATCCAAGAGCGCAGAGTGGCAACGGCGCCGGGGACAGCACAAGACACCGGGGTCGCAATAATGGCAAAAAGCTACGGAGCCGTCGTTTTCAGGATGCTGGAGGTCGCCGCGACGATGCTTGCGCCACCGCCTGGAAAAACCCTTGGGCACGCCGGTCGCGGGCGTAGGCGACGTTGATCCGCAGCCACTGGCTGTCGCGCCCCTGCGGGTCGAAGGCCGAGCCTGGCGACAGCAGCACACCCTGCTCCTGGGCAATGGCTTGCAGGTCAGCGAAATCGATACCAGCGTAGCGGGTCCAGACGAACATGCCACCGTAGGGCTCGGCAAACACCTCCCAGCCGTTGGCCTCCAGCAGGCGCAAGGCGCTGGCCATATGCTCGGCCAGCCGCACGCGCAGGCGCTGCACGCTCTTGCGATAGACCCCGCTGCCGAGCAGTTGCGCCACCACCTGCTCGGCAAAGCGCGACGCGCCGATGCCGGTGACCATCTTCACTTCCGCCAGCCGGGCGACCAGGGGCGCATCGGCGACCAGGTAGCCGACCCGTAGCGAACTGCTGAGGGTCTTGGAAAAACTTGCCAGGTAGATGACCCGTTGCTGGCTGTCCAGGGTGATCAGGCGGGTGGCCGGGCCTTCCTGGAAATCGGCGTAGATATCGTCCTCGACGATGCGCAGGTCGTGCTCGCCGGCCAGTTCCAGCAGGCGCTGCGCGGTACGCGGGCTCAGGCTGGTGCCGGTGGGATTCTGGTAGAGGCTGTTGATGAACAGGTAGCGCGGGGCATGGGTCCGCAGCAATGCGGCCAAGACGTCCAGGTCCGGCCCTTCGGGCGTGCGCGGCACCTCCAGCATGCGCACGCCATGCAGGCGCAGCAGGTTGTAGAGGTTGTAGTAACCGGGGCTTTCCACCAGCACCGTGTCACCCGGCCTGAGCAGGGTGCGTACCAGCAGGTCGAGGGCCTGGCTGGCGCCCTGGGTGGCGAGGATCTGCTCGGGCTGCACCTGGATGCCGATCAGGGCCAGGCGCTTGCGCACCTGCTGGCGCAACGCGGTCAGGCCCAGGGGCGGGCCATAGCCGAACAGGTCCTGCTCGGCACCGCGACTGACCTGGCGAATCGCCAGGGCGATCTCGTCGCTCTGCCGCCAGCTCGCTGGCAACCATCCGCAGCCCAGGCGCAGCAGGTCTTCCTGTTCGTCGCTGAACAGCCGCCAGCGACCTTCGGCGCCTTCGTCCCACGCCGGCTCTTCGGCGAACGGCGCCTGCCCCCTGCGCTCGGCGACAAAAAAACCGACGCCGTGCCGGGCCTCCAGCCAGCCCAGCGATACCAGGCGATCGTAGGCTTCGATGGCGCAGGACTGGCTCACGCCCTGCTCGCGGACCAACTGGCGGATCGAAGGCAGGCGCGTCCCGGGACGCAAGCGCTGACTGACGATCCACTCGCGCAAAGAGTCGGCCAGTTGTTGCACCAGGGGAATGGACAGTTGTCGATCGACGTTCAGTTGCATGGCGAAGGTGTTCGGTCATTTTGGCCAAACAGTTAATCACAAAAGTCCCGGGACTGTGCCTTTTCCCTCCAGCGCCTGCTTCGGACAATCGGCGAACCTTTCAAGGAGCCCTCCATGCAGAGCCGTCACGCCCCCGCCACGCTGGCCTTGGCCCTGTGCCTGGTGACCTTCGCCGTCAACCTCCAGGCCCCCCTGTACACCACCTACGCTGCGCTCTCCGGCCAGGGTGCGGCGGCGACCGCGGTGGCCTTTTCCGGGTATGTGGTCGGCGTCTTGCCGGTGTTGCTGTTGCTCGGCGGGCTGGCTGATCGGGTCGGGCACAAGCGCCTGATCCTGGCAGCGCTGTGTCTGTCGATGCTGGCCACCGGCTTGATGCTGCTGGCCCCCGGCCTGACCACCCTGGCTTTCGCCCGCACCCTGCTGGGCGTCGGAACGGCACTGGCCTCGGCGACCGGCACCGCCTACATGTGCGAATTGCTCCATGACGGCGACAGCCGCGCAGCAGCGAACCGGGTCACGGCCAGCACCTCGCTCGGTTTTGGCCTCGGCGCGGCGGTGACCAGCCTGTTCCTGCTGCAAGGACCGAGCCTGGCGCCGGGCAGCTTTCATCTGCATCTGGCCCTGGCGTTCGTCGCTGGGCTGGCGGTCCTGCGCCTGCCGGACCCGGTGCAACGTCGCAACACGGTGCTGCTGCGCCTGCCGTTCTATCCACCGGGCAGCCTGCCTTATGGCCTGGCGATCCTGCTGGCGTGGGCTTGCGTCGGCCTGGTCATTGCGTTGATGCCGTCGATCCTCGCCCGTCATCAGTTGGCCAACTGGTCGGGGATGTCGACCTTCTGCGTAATCAGTTGCGGGCTGTTGTTCCAGCCCCTGGCCCGGCGCATGGCCCCGGGCCGCTCGACCTTGCTGGGTTTGCTGGTGCTGCCCTGCAGCTACGCGCTGCTGGCCTGGGGGGCTCATGGCGGGCTACTGGCGGCGGTGCTGCTGGGCGCCATCGGTGCCAGCAGCGCCTGCTACGGCTTTATCTACCTGGGGGGATTGTCGGCGGTGACTACCTTGGCCGGTGCGGAAAAAACCCGCGCCAGCGCCGGATTCTTCCTGCTCGCCTACCTCGGCTTCAGCCTGCCGGTGATTTTTACTGGACTCATTGCCGACCGCCTTGGCGCCGGCCCGGCGCTGCTGCTGTTCGGCGTCCTGCTGCTGGCCGGCTGTCTGGTGGTCGCAGGCACGCTGTTGCGCGCCGGCAGGAACGCTGCGCTGGCAACGATCAGATAGCCGTCGCGCCACCGTCCACGGCCAGGGCATGGCCGGTGGTGAACGCCGCGCCATCGCTGCACAGATAGAGCACTGCGGCGGCGATTTCCTCGACCTTGCCGATACGCCCGACCGGATGCATCGCTGCGGCGAACTCGGCCTTGCGCGGGTCGGCCTCATAGGCGCGGCGGAACATATCGGTGTCGATCACCGCCGGGCACACCGCGTTGACCCGGATCTGCTTCTTCGCATACTCGATGGCAGCCGACTTGGTCAGGCCGATCACCGCATGCTTGGATGCCGCGTAGATGCTCATCTTCGGCGCGGCGCCCAACCCGGCCACCGACGCGGTATTGACGATCGCCCCGCCGCCCTGGGCCAGCAGCAACGGCAGCTGGTATTTCATGCACAGCCACACGCCCTTGACGTTGACGCCCATGATGGCGTCGAACTCCGCCTCGCTGCCTTCGGCCAGACGGCCTTGCTCGATCTCGATACCGGCGTTGTTGAAGGCGTAGTCGAGACGGCCGTAAGCCTCGATGGTGCGCGCCATCAACTGCTGTACCTCGGCATCCTTGGTGACGTTGCACGCTACGAAGATCGCCTCGCCACCTGCTGCACGAATGCCTTGCACCGTGGCCTCGCCACCGGCCACATCGAGGTCGGCTACCACCACTTTCAGCCCTTCCCGGGCAAAGGCCAGGGCCGTGGCCCGGCCGATACCGGCCGCGGCGCCGGTGACCAGGGCGACCTGGCCGCTAAACGTCATACTCATCGATAGCTCCTGCAACAGGTTGAGGACAGTGGTCGGCAGTCTAGTCAGGCCGGTGCTCGCTTGGGCAGCATCATCAAGGTGCCGGTTAAGGCGCCATGCAACCTGATGATTATCCATGGCACCCTTCATCATCTTGCTGGATGCTCGGGTATTCGCTACGGCGGGCGAACTTGCCGAGCAGGCTGCAAGGGTCTATCACAAAGCTTTTGCCCAATCCTTCGCGAGGCTTTCATGACTGCCCAGACCAATCGCCGCTTCCTGCTCGCCAAACGCCCGGTGGGCGCGGTGAGCCGAGACGACTTCAGCTTCGAACAGGTACCGGTAGGCGAACCCGCCGACGGCCAGGTGCTGGTGAAGAACCTGTACCTGTCCCTCGACCCGGCCATGCGCGGCTGGATGAACGAAGGCAAGTCCTACATCCCGCCAGTCGGACTGGGCCAGGTGATGCGTGCCCTGGGGGTTGGCGAGGTGGTTGCCTCACGCAATCCCAAGTTCGCCGTGGGCGATCATGTCAACGGCGCGCTGGGCGTGCAGGACTACTTCCTCGGCGAGCCCCAGGGCTTCTACAAGGTCGACCCGAAGCTGGTGCCATTGCCCCGTTACCTTTCAGCCCTGGGCATGACCGGCATGACCGCCTACTTCGCCCTGCTCGATGTCGGCGCGCCCAAGGCCGGCGAGACCGTGGTGATTTCCGGTGCCGCCGGCGCGGTGGGCAGCATTGCCGGGCAGATCGCCAGGATCAAGGGCTGCCGCGTGGTGGGGATCGCCGGTGGCGCACAGAAGTGCCAGTACCTGACGGACGAACTGGGCTTCGACGGGGTGATCGACTACAAGGCCGAAGACGTGCTGGAAGGCTTGAAGCGCGAGTGCCCGAAAGGTGTTGATGTATTTTTCGACAACGTCGGCGGCGAGATCCTCGATGCGGTGCTGAGCCGCCTGAACTTCAAGGCCCGGGTGGTGATCTGCGGTGCCATCAGCCAGTACAACAACAAGCAGGCGGTGAAAGGCCCGGCCAACTACCTGTCGCTGCTGGTCAACCGTGCGCGGATGGAAGGCTTCGTGGTGATGGACTATGTCAGCCAGTATGCGGCGGCAGGCCAGGAAATCGCCGGCTGGCTGGCCAGCGGCAAGCTGAAGAGCAAGGAAGATGTGGTGGAGGGGCTGGAGACCTTCCCCGAAACACTGCTCAAGCTGTTCAGCGGGGAAAACTTCGGCAAGCTGGTGCTGAAGGTGTGAAACAAAACGGGGCTCTGTAGCGAGCCCCGTTTTTCGTATCAACCGCGGATTTCCGCAACCACGGCCGCCAGCGCCTTGGCCGGGTCGGCCGCCTGGCTGATCGGCCGACCGATCACCAGGTAGTCGGAACCGGCATCCAGCGCCTGACGCGGAGTAAGGATGCGACGCTGGTCGTCCTGGGCGCTGCCTGCCGGACGGATACCCGGAGTCACCAGTTGCAGGGACGGATGCGCAGCTTTCAGGGCCGGCGCTTCCAGGGCCGAGCAGACCAGGCCATCCATGCCTGCCTTTTCGGCCAGGGCCGCCAGGCGCAGCACCTGCTCCTGCGGTTCGATATCCAGGCCGATACCGGCCAGGTCCTCACGCTCCATGCTGGTCAGCACGGTCACGCCGATCAGCAACGGCTGCGGGCCGCTGCGCTTGGCCAGCTCCTCGCGGCAGGCCGACATCATGCGCAGGCCACCGGAACAGTGCACGTTGACCATCCACACGCCCATCTCGGCGGCGGCCTTGACCGCCATCGCCGTGGTGTTGGGGATATCGTGGAATTTCAGGTCGAGAAAGACTTCGAAGCCCTTGCTGCACAGGGTTTCGACAATGCCGGAAGCGCTGCTGGTGAACAGCTCCTTGCCGACCTTCACCCGACACAGCGCAGGGTCCAGCTGATCGGCCAGCTTCAGGGCAGCGTCACGGGTGGGAAAATCCAGGGCGACAATCAGGGGCGTCTGGCAGGCGGACATGTGCAGGGTCTCTTGGCAAGTCGAAAACGGCGCGCATTGTAAACGATGCGGCGCTGTAGCGGGGGCCGCCGATCACGAATTAGCCTCGCACGCGGCCGGTCCTATAATGGAACCAATTCGGTCAAGTTTTACTCGATATTACAGGTACGGCCTAATTTGCCGTCCGAAGGAGAGCACCATGCCCTGGTATGCCTGGTTGATTCTGTTGGTGGCGATCGGCTCGATCGTGGGTGGCCTGATGATGCTCAGGGACACCGCGAAGAAGCTGCCATTGACGGATGAACAGTTGCGACGGATCCACGAACGTAATGCGGAGATGGATGCCAAGGAGGCGCAGGACCGTTAGCCCTGCCGCCTGCCAAAAAGGCCGATCGCAAGGATCGGCCTTCCAGCCTCCGGTGGCTTCAGTTCACCGTCAACTGGTCGCGGTTGCGCTCCAGCAATGCCTTGCCGATCCCCTTGATCTCCAGCAGTTCGTCCACCGAAGCGAAGTCACCGTGCTCCTCGCGATAGGCGACGATGGCTTCGGCCTTGGCCTTGCCGATGCCACTGAGCCGGCTTTGCAGTGTGGAGGCATCCGCCTTGTTAAGGTCGAGGGCGACTTGCTGTTGCTCTGCTACTACCGCAGGGACGGGTGCCGAGGTATCGGGCGCGGCGCTGAGAGGCAGGGAGAAGGCGCCGATCAGGGCGAAGACAAGCGAAGCGAAGTAGGTGTGGCGCATGGTTGGAACTCCTAGAAGAACGAATGACTAGGCAGCGTTTCCTTGGCTGCCTGAATCAAGTTAGCCCCTCATAGAAGAAGATCAAATTCCTTGAACGATCAAAAAGTTACAAGGTAAAACCAGGCACCTGTGCTTGCCTGAAAATGCACCGGAAACGGCCCTGCCAGCTCGTCGAGCTTTTCAGAGTACTTCAGTTTTTCCAGGCGGTAAGCCTTCGCCGCGCAACCTCAGGCTTTGGATCAGAATGCTCAAAGAAACGATGGCGACTACAAAGTAAGGGTTGGTCAAACCATTGGCCGTAACCAGCAGGATTATCGCCAGTGGCAGACTGCTCAGGCCAATCGCCAGGAACATGAGCACCAGCGGGATCAGCACGAGTATTCCGTAGACCACCACCGAGTAGGTGAAGGAATTGAACCAGATTCCCGCAGCAATCCCGGGATTGGCCAAATCCCTCAAGGCCTCATAATTCGGCAGGAAAAGGTTTTGGCTATCGACGAACACCCGGGTGAACGGCTCCACGACACGGATGGAGAGACTGCCCCCCCCTTCCAGGGTTTCCATGACACGGACGGGCAAAATCGGTATCACCCCCGACAAGACCAACCCGGCGAAAACCAGGGCAAACGGCAACAGAATCGCCACATATAGTGGGCTGACAAAGCGCATCAGCGATAGCACGATGAAAATGAACCCCAGTGCAGAGGTCGACAGCAAGACTGCTGCACTGAACAGCCCCCACAACCAGTAACGCTTACACGCTGCCGTGTAGATCAACGCAGGCGCAACGAAGGTCGCAAAGTAGCTGGGTTCCTTGAACACGCCACCGCTGCGGAAGCCCTGCGTTGCGATATCCAGCCCAAGTACCGAGTTCGGCTGGATGTCCAGCGGTGTATCGACATAGGCGAACACCACACCAAACAAATGGTAGGCCAGGACCTGGACGATCAACATCAGCGAGAAGACGACCGAGAGCTTCATATAGCTGCTGATCAGGCACGCAGAAAAATCCGGCCGGCGGCATACGGCCAGAAAAATGAAGAACGCCGAAATATAAAGCGCCATCCTAGCCAGTACGAAGACGCCCTCTGGATAGTCGCTTATGTAGAAGAAGGCCGATACGCAGGACAGGGCGATGATCGCGGTCAGGCCAGCCATGCAGACAATATCGATCTTGCGCAGTGACAAGGCACCGATGACCAGACACCAAAACACCGCCAGGTCGCCAACGGAGAATTTTCCGATCCCATTCAGATTGGCAAGAATCGGCGCCAGCAGAAAGCACAAGCAGAACAGCTTGCCAAAAAAGCCGATCCTGACGACAGGCTGTTGCATTCCGGATTCAACCACACGCATCGAAGCTCCTGGACGACCCGTTTGGTGATCGAGTCGACGCTGCTGATAGAACCAGGCGCCTATTCACCATCTGGCGAATAGACGCTCTCCGTCTCGCGCAGCAGCAAATATAGGGGTTGTTATTACCTGCTCACTCTATATGTGCTGCGTGAAATTTACGCAACACGCTTCAAGGTCGTCCGCAAGCGCTGGAGCAAACCCACCGTCATGCTCATTACCAAAGGATTGGAAAGTAAGCCGATTGCCGCACCAGTCAACAAGCGTTTGAAGCCTGAACAATATGAAAGCAGGTATGGCCGCAACTGCCTGACCTTTTCCGGATTGCGCTTGATTACCTGGCGATACACCTCACCTAGCACATAGCGATATCCGCCGCGCTGGCAGGCCTCCTCAAGTTTCCGATCATCCGGGTAGTGTTTTCTGATGACATCCAGAGTACGCAACGACTCATCCAGCAACTCAAACGTACGGTCGCTGGCACCCCGCCCATGCTTCCTGTATTTGCCATAGACACCGGGCAACTCTACGACCTTGCCCTTCATCGCAACCTCAAGGTCGAAGATCCAGTCGGAAACGACAGGGAAACTCGGATCAAAGCCATGTGCAGGACAGGCGGAACGTCGAACCATCACGGAGGATGCCCCGGGAATCCCGCCCTTGGTGATGAGGTCGTAGACATCGTTGATTCTTTCTTTTTCGGTGGTATTGCTGGTAAAGAGAATCTCGCCAGTCTGATGAAGGAAGATCTCTACCGGATGATAAGAAAGCACCACCTCGGGATCTTCGAACAGTTTCACCTGTGCTGCGATCTTTCCAGGCAAAATAAGATCGTCACCGCCCATCATGGCTACGAGCTCCCCTGTGCAGGCACCAAGGGCTGCATTGCAATTACCGGTAATGCCCAGGTTTACCGGATTCAGCACAGGCTTTATCTGCAGCGGATACTTTTCCTGATACGACTTGATAACGGCCTGAGTACCGTCCGTGGAAGCATCGTCGGCAACGACAATTTCCAGATTCGGATAGTCTTGCAAGATGACACTGTCTATCGTCTCACCAATCAAATCTTCCTGATTATAGGTCACAATCATGACCGATACTTTTGGAGAGTAATTGCTCACACATCACTTCCTGCGTTAGGTTTGGCTTTCATCAACGGTACCGTCGCGGTGCCAACCAGAAGCCAATAAAATAAATAAGTCGCTGCATGCGCAAGCGCCACACCCTGCAGGCCGATCCAATCGGTAAACAGACGGGTCAACAGCACGAACAGTGCTGCGCACGTTATCTCAAACAGGATGAAGCGCTTGACCATCGCCTTGCCCAGCATCAAATAGGCCAGGAGCCAGCTACCGATCTTCAAGGTATCTCCGACCATCTGCCAGGCAAACAATTCGCGCATGGGCTGAAACTCTGCCGTGAACAGCAAGCCAATGATCAAGTCACGGAAGACATAGGCGAAAAGCCCGCACGCCATGGACAAAGGAAGGATCAGCCGGTAGCCATTGAGAATCTCGCGACGCAGCATGGCCGGATCATTGAGTTCCGAGAGCCGCGGCAAAAAGTAGACACTCAAGGTGGTCGTCGCCACGATGAGATAGGCAGAACTCAAACGCCATAGCGCTTCCCAGAAACCAGCAGCTTCCCAGCCAAAGCTATCGCCAAGCTGATTACGCACCAGAATATGGCTAACTGGCACACTGACAGCAGAAACCAGGGCCATCAGAGTGAACTTGGAGAGGTTAATTAGCGCACGTTTCTCAATCCCGCCAAGCAAGTAACCAAGCTTGAACCAGGCTGCTTTTCGGCAGATCCACAGTGTGACGAAAAAGGCCAGGGACTGATATATAGCCAGCGCGACAAGTGCGCCATATAGACCATAAATGATAGTCATGAGTGCTGTCGCGAACAACGCGAACAGACTCCCGGCTATATTGGCGAACACATAAGACAACACCTCTTTCTTGCCATTGAGAATACTCAGCAGCAAAGTGTTGAACGTGAACAGCGTGAGTGTTGCGGCAAACCACAGGAATACACCACCGTACTCCTCGTCTTGCAAAAACCAGGATGCCAACTGCTGATTGAGCAGCGCGATTGCCAGGGACGTGATCAGCGACCCCACTAGCGCGACGGTGCCGGCGGTGCGCCATACAACCCGCTGTTCGTCAGGCTGATCATGATACTCCGCGGTGTATTTGGTCACCCCGGTGTTGATCGCACCACTGGCAAAGGTGGTAATCATCTGCACGGCATTCTGAAACTGCCCGAGGGCGGCATAACCTGCCGGCCCGACGTAAACCGCAAGTATCTTGTTGATACCCAGCAAGGTCAGCATTTTCACAAGTACAGCAATGCCATTCAGCATACTGGTTTTAATGAGTGTCATGGATCAGCAACACTCTACAGCTGGAAGCTGTTGCAGGCAGCGATGACTTTTTCCGCATCGGCAACATCCAGAATCGGACTAAGCGGCAAGCTCAGCACTTCTTGATGAATGGCCTCGGTCAATGGGAAGGACAAATTATTCATGTCCTTGTAAGCCCCCTGCTTGTGAGGAGGAATTGGGTAGTGAATGATAGTCTGGATCCCGTGTGCGGCAAGGTGCGCCTGCAACTTGTCACGGTTCTGGCAACGGATGACGAACAAGTGCCAAACATGTTGCTCGTAAGCAAGAACATCAGTATCGGTTGGCAATGGCAACTGAATCGCGCTGTTATTGATGCCCTGCAGGTACTGAGTGACGATGTTGCGACGATGCCGGGTATGGGCATCCAGATATTTCAGCTTCACACTGAGCATCGCCGCCTGGATTTCATCAAGCCGGCTGTTCACGCCTTCGTAGAGATTCTTGTACTTCTCGTGCGAACCATAGTTACCAAGGGCGCGAATGACTTTGGCCAGTTCGTCATCGTTGGTGGTGACAGCACCCGCATCGCCGAGCGCACCGAGGTTCTTGCCAGGGTAGAAGCTGAATCCGGAGGCATCACCCCATGCACCAGCTTTCTTTCCATCAATGGAAGCGCCATGGGACTGGGCAGAGTCCTCCAGGATCAGCAGGTTGTGCGTTTTGGCGATGGCCACCAACTCAGGCATCGGGGCCAGTTGCCCATACAGATGGACCGCGAGAATCAGTCGAGTTCTCGCGGTGATTGCCTGGCGGACACCTTCAGGGCAAAGGTTGAAAGTCCGTGCATCCGGCTCGACGAGAACAGGCACCAGATTGTTTTCAGTGATGGCAAGGACACTGGCGATATAGGTGTTGGCCGGGACGATCACTTCGTCGCCATCCTTCAACTTGCCGAGTTCTTTCCAGGCACGAATGGTCAGGATCAAGGCATCGAGACCATTGGCAACGCCGATGCAATGGCGTGCGCCACAATAATCGGAGAATTGCTTTTCAAACTCCGCAAGCTTACGACCGTGAATATACCAACCCGAATCGATCACTTCGGTTGCCGCCTCGACAAGCTCACTCCGCAACTGCTTGTTTACACCGGCGAGGTCCAAAAAAGAAACCATGCTGTTCTCCAGTCCCGCGCGAGTATAGTCAAGCGCAGGTTAACTCCATTAATACAGTGAGAAACGGGCTACAGAAGCTCGAAACCCAATGACAAATCAGCCTACCTGCATGCCTTGAGCTGCCAGGAAACTGTCGTAATCGCGAATGTAATCGCTTTCATCGTAAACTTCGCTAGCAAGAACCAGCAGTACGCAGTCCTTGCTGAATTCGTGCATTTCACGCCAGATCATGCCATCGATCAACAGCCCCTTGTCCGGGCGATCGAGCCATACTTCTTCGCGAACCTGACCATCATCCAGAATCATTTTGCATTTCCCGGATACACAGATCGCTACTTGTTTCAATTTCTTGTGCGCGTGATAACCACGACTAACGCCTTCTACCGTGTGGTACAGGTAATAAACCCTTTTTACGGCAAAAGGAACGACAGTACCGTCGTCGATCGCGACAAGGCTTCCCCGTTCATCCCCATGAGTCTGGAGTTCAATCAAATTGACCAGACTCATCTTTATACACCCTCGATTTGGGAAAACAGCGATGCTTCCTGATCTTTTTCACTAATGATCAAGTGATCCAGCTGTGGCCACTCGATGCCCAGGTCAGGGTCATTCCAAAGAATCGCGCCCTCAGACTGCTTGGCATAATAATCCGTGGTCTTGTACAGAACGTGGCTGTCGTCTTCTAGAGCGACAAACCCATGGGCAAAACCTTCTGGAATCCACAGCGTGCGCTTGTTCGACGCATTCAATTCTACGCCGACCCATTGACCGAAGGTCGCCGAGCCCTTGCGGATATCTACCGCAACATCGAAAACAGCGCCTTGAACGACACGGACCAATTTACCTTGAGCATGTGGCGGCTTTTGATAATGAAGCCCACGGACCACCCCGACCTTGGAGCACGACTGATTGTCCTGGACAAAGGACCGGGGCGTTGGAAGACCCAGAGCTTGCAACTCGGAGTGAAAACGCGCTTCGTTGAAGCTCTCCATGAACCAGCCACGGTCGTCCGTGTAAATGCTGGGCTCCAGGATAACCACGTCTGGAATACGAGTTTGTGTGAGTTTCAAGACGTCTACCTCCTATCGATTTTTGCACCAAGGGCCATCGTGGACGGCCCTGGAAAGGTCTGATTCGAATGATGATCGAACAGTGTTGGTGAGCGAGCTCTGTCAGTCCAGCAACACCTTGGCTTTTGCGGCAGGCAATACAGGCCCGCTCAGGTCAAGATTTTGTGGAGTAACCGACATCAGGCGTACGAGTTCTCGAACTCCTGCGACCCCAAGACCAAACATCAAACCAAGTAATGCGCCCAACGCGATCACAAGAGCCTTTTGGGGCTTGAGCGGCGATGTTGGTTGAACAGCACGGCGGTCGACGTCGACAAGCTGCACATCGCCGACATCGATACTCAACGCTTTAAGACGCAGGGCCTCCTTGCGCTGAGCATCAATGTCGATATAGAGGTCTTCGTTTGTACGACTCTTCAACGCTTGAACTTCACGGTTGACCTGAAGCATCTGCAGCTCTTTGGCGATCTGAGAAACACGTACGTCAGTGAATTCATCCGAACCACGCTGATTCAAGGCTGCGCGCTCTGCCTCAAGAGCGTCTGTGCCCATGAAGTACAAGGGAATCGCCTGATTGTTGACTTCGGTTCTTACACCTGAAAAAGATTTCGCGTCGGACTCACCTAGCGAAGATGGTGTCGTTGGCTTTTTGATCCCCAGGGAACGAGCAACCGTGATCGCTTCGTTCAGTTGGGCAATTCGATCTTTACGGAGCGTTTTCAATTGCCGGCGAAGTGCAGCCAACTCATCCTGCAACTGAGCACGACGGATTTCATCGCTTTCTTCAAGGCGAGCGATCTTGGAGTCCTTATCGAACGCATAGGAAGTGCGGGCATTAACGATAAATTTTTCGATCTCGCTTAGCCGGTTAGCCAGAATCCCGTCGAAGTCCGACTCGAGGCTAGCACGCTGAGCCTGAAGCGTGAAATCCACAAAGCGGTTGAGCAACTGCACACCATCAACCTTGCTGGAGTAATTCAACTCCAGCAATACCGAGGTAGTACCACTGGTCGCGCTGTCATCTCTCATAACGCGAAGCGCATTACGGTTGAACTCTTCGAAGTTTTGCTCAGGCGTTTTTCCAGAGTCCTTTATATTTTCAAAAAGTTCTGGATTAGCCCGATAAAACGCCAGGCGGTTCTCATATGACTCCAGCGCCGCATAGACTCGCTGCAGTGCTGTTTCAGGAGACAGGCTGTAAATCTGTGATCGGTTGATAACGTCCAGTGCCTTTATCTGGGTCGGGCGAAGAGTGCTGCTCACACGATATTCGGGAGTGGCAAGGAACGCATACAACGATGCCAATACTGTAAACAGGAGCATGACAAAGAGAATCAAGCTCTTTTGCCGCCACATGGCTCTGAAGAGAGAGAACAAGTCAAGCTCGCCACGCTCATGCATGCTTGGAATTCTGGTTACACTACTCACGTGTCGCACCTGCCCTGGAAATTAAACTTCAGCTTCGCTTTTTCAAAGCAGATCAAGCTGTACGGGTGTTTACTAAGCGAAAAAGGACGCACCGAGACCTGTCTGCCCCCCTAAAGCTTGAGCATTCTGCCACCGCTACCACCCTTTTGAAATCATGCGCTTGGGTTTTGCCTGGCAGCACTTCCACACAGAAGACAAGCGGCGGCTGCATGCAGGGCCGCTCAGGGATGGCAACCGCCGCAAGATGATCAGGGATCCTGGCGACGCTGCTGATAGATCAGATCGACAATGTCGCCATCAGGCGTGTAACCACTGACTGACTCGCGCAGCAACTGGCGAACCTTCGGATAATCGCCGCCCCCGACTGCCACAAGCAGATCCTGAATCCGCAATTTCAGAACCTCCCAGGCCAGGTAGTCCTCGTTGGCGCTCATGATCATCGGATGAGGTGTTACGACCACGTTCTCGCCGATCAGCAACTCCTCATAAAGTTTCTCGCCGGGGCGCAAGCCGGTGAACTCGATGGAGATGTCACCATGAGGGTTTTTTTCGGAGCGAACACTGAGACCCGATAGATGGATCATTTTTTCAGCCAACTCGACGATCCGCACCGGCTCCCCCATGTCCAACACGAACACATCCCCACCTTGCCCCATGGAGCCGGCCTGAATCACCAACTGTGCAGCTTCGGGGATGGTCATGAAATAACGGGTGATCTTAGGGTGGGTCACGGTCAACGGACCGCCGGCCTTGATCTGTTTGTGGAACAACGGAATCACCGAGCCGGATGAGCCCAGGACGTTGCCGAAGCGCACCATCGTGAATCTGGTCTTGTTGACTTGGGCCACGTTGCCATTTTCCCCGAACAGCACAGGCGCCACTTCCTTGCTCAGCGCCTGCAGCACCATCTCAGCCAAACGCTTGGTACTACCCATGACGTTCGTCGGACGAACGGCTTTGTCCGTGGAGATCAACACAAAGTTTGACACGCCTGCACGCAACGCAGACTGAGCAGTATTCAACGTACCAATAACGTTGTTAAGCACACCTTCAGCGATGTTGTGCTCAACCATTGGCACGTGCTTGTAAGCTGCCGCATGGTAAACAGTATCTACATGCCAGGTCTGCATAATGTCGAGGAGCAGATCCGGATTGCGGATCGAACCCAGAATCGGCAGAACCCTCACCGCCAGCGACTCACGGGTAACGCGCTGCTCCAGCTCGCTGAGAATACTGTACAGGTTGAATTCGCTGTGTTCGAACAACAAGAGGGTAGTTGGCTGGCAGCCCAGTATCTGCCTGCATAGTTCAGAGCCGATGGAACCACCAGCGCCGGTCACTAGTACCGACTTGCCCTTGATACAGTGCTCCAGAAGACTCTCCTGGGCGGGTACCGAGTCACGCCCGAGAAGATCGGCGATATCTACCTCTTGGATATCATCGACCTTGACCTGGCCACTAGCGAGATCCATGAAACCAGGAACGCTGCGGACATGAAGCGGAAAGCGCTCAAGATGTCCGAGGATTTCGCGCCGACGTGCACGACTTGCGGAAGGAATGGCCAGCAGGATTTCCTGGACCCCTGGTACGTCGATGAGCTTCTGGATATTTTCCGGGTGATACACCGGCAATCCTGAAATCACATGATCAACGATGCTCGGGTCGTCATCGATGAAGGCTACAGGACGCATCACTCGCCCCATGCGCAGGGCAGCGACAAGCTGGTTGCCAGCGGCGCCAGCACCATAAACCGCGACCTTCGTCAGGCCATCGTCCCGGTTGGAGAATGGAACATGTTGGGTCGCGGAGAACCAGTCACCCAGAAAGTACTGACGCATGGCCAGGCGCAATCCACCGATCATGATCAGGCTCAACCACCAGTAGTTGAAAATGATCGAGCGGGGAACCACTGCCTGATGACTGCTGTACCAATATACAGCGAGCGTAAGGATCAGCGATGACAGACTGACGGCCTTGATGATCGCCACCAGCGCATCGTTGCCGAAGTAGCGCATCACCGCTCGATACATACCGAAACGAATGAAAAGGGGAATGGCAATCACCGGCGCCACAATGAACAGCCACCCATGCTGGACCATCGGGTTGATCATTTCATCGATACCGAGGCGGACCACGAACGCCAACCACAGGGCGAACCAGACCAGCACGATATCGGCAGATACCTGCATCAACCGTTTTAGCTTGCGCGGCAACCCAAGCAATTTAGCCCTGAACCTGTCCATAACCCCTTCCAGCATCATTACTACTTCCAATCTTTAAACGATTTCGCTGTAGTTCAAACGGCCCATCCAGACCGCGACATATCCCAACCCAGCGGGTTAACTCTCAGGCTTCCCGGCACCGAACTTGACTGCAAGGACAACCAGCGGGGCATAGGCAACGAGCAATCCAACGATACCATCCACACCCTGACATGCTACAACCCAAGCCATCGGAAGCAACCATAACAGGTTGATCAGAAGAACCCCGAGAGTCACCGGCAAATGCTTTCCATAGCTGCGGGAAGCATACTGATATGCGTGGGTTCGATGAGCTTCGTAGACTTTCTGGCCAGCCATCAGGCGGCGAACCAGAGTCACCGTGGCATCCACTATGAACACGCCCAGCAGAATCAGCCAAGCCCAGAACAACTGGCTATCCGACCAGGCAGCGTGCAGTGCCAGGATACCCAAGGCGATCCCGAGAAACCCACTCCCGGCGTCGCCCATGAAGATGCGAGCGGGCGGAAAGTTCCAGAACAGAAAACCGGCGACTGCGAGCGCCAGGACCGATGCAGGCCAAATCAGCGCGAAATGCCCCGTAACCAGATAGATTGCGCACATACCAAGAGTGGCGCACATCGCCTCCACACTGGCAAGTCCATCAATGCCGTCCATGAAATTGTAAAGATTGAGCATCCATACCAGATAGACCGCAGCCAACAAGGTCCCCAACCAGCCCAGGTCCAGAACGAAGCCGAATACGTTCAACGCTGGTAATCCACCCAACCAGAACAGCGCCCAAGCCGCCCCGGTAAAGTGCCCTAGCAAACGCCAACGCGCGGCGATATGGCCGTGGTCGTCCATGAAGCCGATAATCGCGATCAATGCTCCCGCGCCCAACAGTGCGAGCATGGCTTCGAGCGACAGTACCCCCTGCACCCAACCGAGAGGAAGTGCCGCCAGGAAACTCAGAACGATCGCAACGCCACCTCCCCTTGGCGTCGGCACTGTATGGGAACTACGCGCATTGGGGATATCAATCAGACTCGTGGAAAGCGCATAACGTCGCAACGCACCAGTTATCAATAGCGAGGCACCGGCCACCAAAGGGAGAACAAGCCAGAGATTCATTGGGTTAAACCTGATTTTCGTAAAATTGGAAAATCCATTTTGACCACGGCAAAAGGAAACTGTGTCATCGGACTGCAACCAACACCCTCGCCCGCAACGTGCGCTGAAGAGCAATAGAGGCTGCACTTATCCAAGAAGACGCCCTCGACAAGCAGAGTTTTCATCCCAGCTCCTTCTCGAGTATTTCGTCCAGCCAACCCTCAAGCCGATAGCGCTCATAGATAGACCGCTCAACATCCACATACGGCGTCCGCAAGAACTCTTCCGGCACAACAGGATCGTTTCGATCGATAACGCATATATTGCTTGATGAAAAAAAGTCGTACGACTGCACACTCGCGTTGGTTGTCACCAATTTCTTCCGAGCACCCAGCGTCTCCAGTGTCCTCATGGTCAACCCGGTTTGCCGAGGATGCTCAATATCGAGCACTGCGGCTGACCCGAAAAATACTCGCTGTACGTCTGCCTTGGTCAAGGGGGTGAACTTGAAATCGGCAAGCCTGGCAGGACGGAACCCAGGATTGATTAGCCGGTACGCCCAATAAACCCATTTTGCCTGAAGGAATAGATACCAGTGCGCTCGAACCTCGCTGCCGAGCCCCTTGGCTACTTTCGAGGCAACGGCATAGCGGTCGCTATGGGCAGTACCCACGAAGCTGATATCCCACTGCACGGGAACATCCGCTCCTGCCTCGAAGCCTCTGGAGAAGAATAAAGGCCTGAAATGGATGTTGTACTTACTGGCGTCACCCTGCTCGAAGGTGAAGACATGATCAAAATATCGCAAGTTGCTAATCGCATCTTTTCGATTACCAAACGAGTCCCACATATAGAGGAAGAACTTGGCATTCTTAAAACTATTGCGCCACTCCTCGAGTATCTCCGCGGAGAGCGTCTGCCCATTAACCACGAACACATAATCATAATCAGCATTAAAATTCGTGTTGGCACGGTAGTAGCGATCAGCGGCCGACATTACCCACTGGCGGCGCCAGCGAGTAACAGCCTTGAGAAATGGAGACGTGAAAGGTCGGTCAAGAAGAAAGTCGACTCGTGCTCCACGTCGTTCGATCTCACTTCTGATTTCTTGCTCATAGCCAAAAAACTGAGGAGCTACGAAGAGCACTTTCTTGTTAGCCAGTGAATACTTCACGCCATTCCATTCCGCGTCTTGAGAATCTTCGCCGGAACCCCGCCCACCACACAGTGGTCCGGTACCGACATCAGCAATACAGCATTCGCGGCAACAGTTACACCATCGCCCACCCGGATACCGCCAAGCACCTTCGCTCCGGCGCCCAACATAACGCAGTCACCCAATACCGGACGATGATCCTCGTCATAAGTAAAATCGAGATCTCGCGCTCCGACTGTCACACCTTGATAGATAATCGCATTACTGCCGATGCGATAGGCACCGATGACTGTTCCTTGGGTGTGAGGGAAAAACAACCCTGGGCCAATTTTACAGTTCACCGCGATTTCAATACCGAAGAACATGAAGTTCAGCATTGAAAAAATCTTCGCCAATGGGGACAACCGACAACGTTGGCTGCTATACGCCAAGCGGTAGAGCAACACCGGCGCAAAGCGGGGCGAAAGCATGCCAAGACACAGCCTGAGCCGGGATACGTCCGGGCGAGCGCCAAACAATTCCCGGTGGCGACTGACATCCATGGACAGCAAGCGAAACAGCCCAATTTCATCCGAGTTCATTGGAAAACCTTCAGTTCATCAACTTCCGTTCGCGCAGTTCCTGATTGGCTTTTTCCAACAGATCCTCAGGCAGCGGCTGACTGCTTACCCACTGCGCAAAGCGCTCCAATCCCTGAGCGAGCGAAATTTTGGGCGTTACGCCAAGCAGGTTCTGCAAGCGGGAAATATCAGCGAAATTATGACGAATATCGCCAATACGAAACTGACCGGTGACAACCACATTCGGGGCTTTTCCAAATGCCCTGGACAGTTCCTCAGCTACGGTACGCACTGAGGTAGCGATGCCACTGCCGACATTGACAGCGGTGTTTGGTGCTTGGTCGACAACCACTGCTGCCAGCAGAGCGTCGGTAACATCTTCAACATGCACAAAATCGCGACTTTCCTCACCATCCTCGAATAGCGGCAGTTCGCTACCACGGCGGATTTTCGTGGAGAAAATAGAAAGAATGCCAGTGTAAGGATTATTCAGAGACTGGCGCTCACCATAGACGTTCTGCAGACGCAAAATCGCGTAACCAATTCCCATGGACTGGCAACCTATGCGCACAAGATCTTCCTGGGCATATTTAGTCGCAGCGTAGATGGAGGCAGGAGAAACCAAATCCGACTCATGAGTAGCAACCAGTTGCAACGCAGCACCAGTGTCGGGGCAAACCGGCTCCCATTGGCCATTTTTCAGTTGCTCACCACTGCGCGCGGACGGGTAGACTCGTGCGCCCGATTGCGGGTGCACGTAGGCACCTTCACCGTAGATAGAGCGACTGGACGAAAGCACAACGCGCTTGACCTGATGGCTTTCCATCTTGCCAAGAACATCGAACATGAGAGCAGTGCCCTGGCTATTGACTTCGTTATAACGAGCCACCTGGTACATCGACTGGCCGGTACCGGTTTCGGCGGCGAGGTGAACGACAGCATCGACACCCGGCAGGGCCGATTCCCAGTCACCGCGCTGGGTTACGTCACCACGCAGAAACTCGATGCCTTCCCCAGACAACCATTCAAGATCACGAGGGATCACGCCATGAATCTGGGGAGAAAGCGAGTCCAGAACACGCACCTGATAACCAGACGCAATCAACTTGGGAATCAGGTGAGAACCGATGAAGCCAGCGCCACCGGTCACAAGAATTCTTTTCGACATTTTTCTCTCCTAGAAATCGGCGTGCGTGCCACTGTCGAGGCAAAAGCAGAGGCCATAGCGCCCGAGTAGACCTGCGCTCCAACTGTAACCTGTACGGGAAGTTGTTACTCGAGCGAACTGCAATAGAACCGACGAGCCGCGAAAATTACCATAATGGCAGTAAGGTTTGAATGAAAAGTTTCCAAAATAAATCAAGAAAGTGCTTGACCACGAGGAATCAGGCACAACAGGGAGGGAAGAGATAGGTAACAGCAAGATTCATAAAGACCCAGCGACTGGACTATCGACAGGCTAGACACGGAGATGTCCGACGACACAGAAGGCTCTGCAAAGGGCCTCGCAGGTGCAGAGCCGCAACCAGAGCCTCTACCAGCAGCCAGCCAAAGCATCGCTTTCACCCTCGGTAAAAGCGACAGCAAATTGCTTGTCGCCCCCTACTATCGGATTCGACGCAAGGGAGGGCTGCCTGAACCCCCGCCTGACACCGATAACACGGCAGCCCTTAGACCCGGCGGAACAAGAACACACGACAAGTTACAATGAGGAATCCTACAAGCACCCCCAAAAACAAACTCAATGTAATGATCACGATTTTTTTCGGGCCGACTGGCTCATCCGGGAGTTCAATAGGACCGTCGAGACGATAAACTTCCACTACCTCAGGCTTAACCTCAAGATTTTTGTAGAAGCTGTAGGCAACCTGCAGTTCGCGCAACCCCTTTATAAACGGATCGTCGGACTTTCGCGCCTCCAGCGTCCCAATGGCAGCCTCGAGCGCCTTGCTTCCACGCATATAAGTCAATTCACCCGACATTTCGGCCGACACTTCAGAGGACAACAAGCTGGAGATCAGCGGCGGCGTCTCCAAATCAATCGCATGCGCAATCTGCAGCGCCTCACGCAACTGAACAATAAGATCCTCACGCACCTTCTGACCGCTATCGCGCAAAGTATTGATTTTCTGCGCAAGATTTCGCGCTCTGACTTCCGCCTCCTCCGAAACGTTCTTTATCATCTCCGCTTTTGCAGCAGCCCCTGCACGACTGAGGTACTCTTCCGCCCAAGCCTTCGACAATGCCGGGTCCCGATTCCTAACAGTGAGTACATAACGATCTCCGACAGGGCCAGATACAGTAAGCACCCTTGAAAATTCGCCATATAAAAGATCTACCGGCCTATCCCGCTCGCTCGACGACAGCGAAGGAAGATAGCGATCCTCGAAAAATTCTCGTCGCAGAAACTCACCATGCAAGTTCCGCAGAAAGACATCATAAACATCCTTTACCGAGTACCGCTTCAATTCGGTATCATTGGTCCGACCGTAGTTGAAATTGGCAATATCGCTTTGCGCCGGAGGAACTATAAATGCCTTGGCATCATAATGAGAAACACTGAAACAAACATACACAATCGAAAAGCAGAAAAATATAAAACCACTAAAGGCAATTAACAGTTTCTGCTTCCAATATACAAACACCAAATCGCGAAAATCAATTTCCCCAATAGAGCCAGTCAGAGGCGGTTCACTTTGCATAATTTTTTCCAATGATAATTTTTCTCAATAACATCCATATTAATTTATGCAAACCGCACCCTGAGCCCGCCTCTCATAAAAACTATAGCCCACCCACGCAAACCGACAACAACAGCTATCGGCAAGCGATGTAAATCAAAGCACAGAAAACAGCTCACTCTGGTTGATTTTTTTTCAAACGCCAACATGAATAAAAAGCACCCACAAAACCAAACACAAGCCCCACGCAAAAAGCTACTAGGATGTATACCGCCAATGATAGAGAAGGAAGACTCCAACCAAGAAAACTCAAACTGGTCGCAACCTGATTCTCCAGCACAAAAATTAGCACCATCGCAGAAATGAGGAGCAGCAATACGACAAAAACCAATCGGTTAAAGTTCCTCACAAGCATTCCCCTTTCGTCCGCTAATCAAACGTGTGCTCCTCTTCATTCACTCGATCCCTGAGCTCTTTTCCCGGCTTGAAGTGAGGCACAAACTTACCGTCAAGAGTAACGGACTGCCCAGTCTTCGGGTTACGCCCGACCCTTGGCGCACGATAGTGCAAAGAGAAACTGCCAAAGCCCCGGATCTCAATGCGATCCCCCGTGGCCAGACATTGGGACATCTGCTCAAGCATAGTCTTGATGGCCAACTCGACATCCTTGGATGAGAGCAGCCCCTGGTGGGTGACAATACGTTCGATCAGCTCCGACTTCGTCATGTTTTTCCCTTCTGTATCAAGCAGCTAGGTCATTGCCTCCATTGGTTTTAGCATGGCTTGGTGAATTTGAACAGCTCACTTATTGACTTGCACGGAAATTCAGTAACTGAATAATGAAACACCACACCGGAAAGCCCGCAGCCACAAGGGCCGGCCTTAACCAACTGAAATTTCAGGCATAAAAAAAGGCGACCGAAGTCGCCTTTTTTTGATCAAGCTGAACTTAGTTCTGCTTGGCCATTTGCTCACGAATCAGGTCACCCAGGGTCGCGGCAGGAGCCTCGGCCGACTTGGCAACTTTTTCGAAGGCTTCTTTCTCTTCCTCAACGTCTTTCGACTTGATGGAGAGGTTGATCACGCGCGACTTGCGGTCAACGCTGATGATCTTGGCTTCGATCTCTTCGCCTTCCTTCAGGACGTTACGCGCGTCTTCAACGCGGTCACGGCTGATTTCGGAAGCCTTCAGAGTAGCTTCGATGTCGTCGGCCAGGGTGATGACGGCGCCTTTAGCGTCGACTTCCTTGACGGTACCCTTGACGATTGCACCTTTGTCATTCAGGGAAACGTAGTTGGAGAACGGATCGTCTTCCAGCTGCTTGATACCCAGGGAGATGCGCTCGCGCTCTGGATCAACCGACAGGATGACGGTTTCCAGCTCGTCGCCCTTCTTGAAGCGACGTACGGCTTCTTCGCCCACTTCGTTCCAGGAGATGTCGGACAGGTGAACCAGACCGTCGATGCCGCCGTCCAGACCAATGAAGATACCGAAATCGGTGATCGACTTGATGGTGCCGGAGATCTTGTCGCCCTTGTTGAACTGGCCAGAGAAGTCTTCCCATGGGTTCGACTTGCACTGCTTGATGCCCAGGGAGATACGACGACGCTCTTCGTCGATGTCCAGAACCATGACTTCCACTTCGTCGCCAACCTGAACGACTTTCGACGGGTGGATGTTCTTGTTGGTCCAGTCCATTTCGGAAACGTGCACCAGACCTTCAACGCCTTCTTCCAGCTCAGCGAAGCAGCCGTAGTCGGTCAGGTTGGTGACGCGCGCCATGACGCGAGTGCTTTCTGGGTAACGAGCCTTGATAGCAACCCATGGGTCTTCGCCCAGTTGCTTCAGACCCAGGGAAACGCGGTTGCGCTCGCGGTCGTACTTCAGAACCTTGACATCGATCTCGTCGCCAACGTTGACGATTTCCGATGGGTGCTTGATACGCTTCCAGGCCATGTCGGTGATGTGCAGCAGGCCATCTACGCCGCCCAGGTCCACGAATGCGCCGTAGTCGGTGAGGTTCTTGACGATACCCTTGACTTGCTGGCCTTCCTGCAGCGATTCCAGCAGAGCTTCGCGCTCGGCGCTGTTTTCGGCTTCCAGGACGCTGCGACGGGAAACGACAACGTTGTTGCGCTTCTGGTCCAGCTTGATGACCTTGAATTCCAGCTCTTTGCCTTCCAGGTGGGTGGTGTCGCGCACAGGGCGGACATCAACCAGGGAGCCCGGCAGGAACGCACGGATACCGTTAACGTCGACAGTGAAGCCGCCCTTAACCTTACCGTTGATAACGCCCTTGACCACTTCTTCGGCGGCGAAAGCTGCTTCCAGAACAATCCAGCACTCGGCGCGCTTGGCTTTTTCACGGGACAGTTTGGTTTCGCCAAAGCCGTCTTCCACCGCGTCCAGCGCAACGTGAACTTCGTCACCGACCTTGATGGTCAGCTCGCCAGCTTCGTTGTAGAACTGCTCGAGCGGGATGACGCCCTCGGATTTCAGACCAGCGTGGACAGTAACCCAGTCACCGTCGATATCGACAACGATACCGGTGATGATCGCACCTGGTTGAAGGTTGAGGGTTTTCAGGCTTTCTTCAAAGAGTTCTGCAAAGCTTTCGCTCATTTTAATTCCTGTAGATTCGGGCGATAAATCCGCCCATCAGCCACACTCCAGACAATGTGGGTTTCGTTCATAGTAAGGGCCGCCTGCAGGACGTTGACTGGTGATCCTGCAACCGGCCCGGGTCATCCGGCGATATCGCGCAAAGCGACTTCGCTCAGAATGCGTTCAAGCACCTGCTCGATGGACAGCTCCGTGGAATCCAGCTGTATTGCGTCGGCCGCCGGCTTGAGCGGGGCCACCGAACGCTGGGTATCACGCTCATCGCGTGCACGGATCTCATCCAGCAGACTCGGCAGACTAACATCATCGCCTTTCGCCTTCAACTGGAGGTAGCGTCGGCGTGCCCGCTCCTCGGCGCTGGCGGTCAGGAAAATCTTCAAGGGCGCATCGGGAAACACAACCGTGCCCATGTCCCGGCCATCGGCGATCAGGCCCGGCGTCTCGCGGAAAGCGCGCTGACGCTGCAGCAGCGCTTCACGCACTGCCGGCAGCGCGGCGACCTGGGAAGCTCCAGCGCCGACATGCTCGTTGCGGATGTCATTGCTGACATCGTCACCCTCGAGAATGATGCGCTGCAACTGACCTTCTTCCGCAGCGAGGAACTGCACATCCAGATGCGCAGCCAGGGCCTTGAGCAGCTCTTCGTTGGTCAGGTCGACACCATGGTTGCTCGCAGCAAACGCCAGCAGACGGTACAAAGCCCCCGAATCCAGCAGGTTCCAGCCCAGGCGCCGGGCCAGCAGGCCAGCCACCGTGCCCTTGCCCGAGCCGCTCGGCCCGTCGATGGTGATGACCGGCGCTTGCATGTTCACGATTTACCCTCTTCAGCAACGCGAATACCGACTTCGGCGCACAGGGCGAGGAAGTTCGGGAAGGAGGTCGCGACGTTGGCGCAGTCATGGATGCGGATCGGCGCGGTAGCGCGCAGCGAAGCGACACTGAAGGCCATGGAGATGCGGTGATCACCGTGACCATGGACTTCGCCACCACCGATCTCGCCCCCATCGATGATGATGCCGTCGGCGGTCGGCTCGCACTTCACGCCCAGAGCCAGCAGGCCATCGGCCATGACCTGGATACGGTCGGATTCCTTGACCCGCAGCTCCTCGGCGCCACGCAGCACGGTGCGCCCTTCGGCACAGGCGGCAGCGACGAACAGCACGGGGAATTCATCGATCGCCAGGGGAACCAGGTGCTCGGGAATCTCGATGCCTTTCAGCTTCGCACCACGAACACGCAGGTCAGCCACCGGCTCGCCACCGACTTCACGCTGGTTTTCCAGAGTGATGTCGCCACCCATCAGACGCAGGATGTCGATGACACCGGTACGGGTCGGGTTGATACCGACGTGCTCCAGCACCAACTCGGAACCCTCGGCGATCGACGCCGCCACCAGGAAGAAGGCCGCCGAGGAAATGTCAGCCGGCACTTCGATATGGGTGGCTGTCAGCTTGCCACCGGACACCAGCGAAGCAGTCGGCCCTTCGACATTCACGTCGTAACCAAAGCCGCGCAGCATGCGCTCGGTATGGTCGCGGGTCGGGGCCGGCTCGGTCACGGTGGTTTTGCCTTCGGCGTACAGACCAGCCAGCAGCAGGCAGGATTTGACCTGGGCGCTGGCCATCGGCAGCGTGTAGGTCAGCGCCTTGAGCGCGTGTCCGCCACGAATGGTCATCGGTGGGCGGCCCTGCTCGGCGGTTTCGATGACTGCACCCATTTCCCGCAACGGGTTGGCGACACGGTTCATCGGGCGCTTGGACAGCGAGGCGTCGCCGGTCAGCACGGTGTCGAAGTTCTGCGCCGCCAGCAGGCCGGACAGAAGGCGCATCGAGGTACCGGAGTTGCCCAGGTAGATAGGGCCAGGCGGCGGCTTCAGGCCATTGAGGCCGACGCCGTGAATCGTGACGCGACCATGGTGCGGACCTTCGATCACCACCCCCATGTCACGGAAGGCCTGCAAGGTCGCCAAGGCATCCTCGCCTTCGAGGAAGCCTTCGACTTCCGTGGTGCCCTCGGCGAGGGAGCCGAGCATGATCGAGCGATGGGAAATCGATTTGTCGCCAGGAACGCGAATGCGTCCGGACAGACGGCCACCAGGTTGTGCCAGGAAAATCAGGTCGTTGGAGTTCATAGCGTCCACATAGGCCCGACGGGCCAGGATTTTACTGAAATGCTCGCGGGCAACCCGGGCGCGAGTGAATACGCCCAACAATTGGTGCCCATCCCCTGCATCGACCGCATCGCGCAAGGCGTCGAGGTCGCTGCGAAAAGTGTCCAGTGTGCGCAAGACTGCCTCGCGATTGGCGAGAAAAATGTCATGCCACATTACAGGGTCGCTTCCTGCTATCCGCGTGAAGTCACGGAAACCGCCGGCAGCGTAGCGGAAGATATCGAGGTTTTCATTGCGCTTGGCCAAGGAATCGACCAGGCCGAACGCCAGCAGGTGAGGCAAATGACTGGTAGCAGCAAGCACTTCGTCATGCCGCTCGACCTGCATGTGCTCGACATCCGCGTCCAGCACGCGCCACAGCCGATCGACCAGCGCCAATGCCTGGGGATCGGTTTCGGCCAGCGGCGTGAGGATTACCTTGTGTCGACGGAACAACTCGGCATTGGAAGCCTCCACCCCGCTCTGCTCGGAACCGGCAATCGGGTGACCAGGCACGAATTGCGCCAGGCGCTCCGGCATGACCGCACGAGCGGCGCGCACCACGTTGCCCTTGGCGCTGCCAACGTCGGTCAGCACTGCCTGGCCGAGGTCCATGCCGGCCAGACGGGCCAGCACCTTCTCCATGGCCAGGATCGGCACCGCCAACTGGATCACATCAGCACCGACACAGGCTGCCTCGAGGTCATCCTCGCAGCGGTCGACCACCCCCAGCTCCACTGCCAGCTTGCGCGACTGCGGATCGAGGTCGACGCCGACCACTTCGCTACAAAGGCCGCTTTCGCGCACGCCCTTGGCGAAGGAGCCGCCGATCAGCCCCAGGCCCACGACTACCAGCCGACCGATCAGCGGCCCGCTCTTTTGCGTTTCGACTTCAATCACTGAGCTCGGACCCTGTTCAAAACATCACGTATTGCCACGCCTCAAAGCACCGCTTTCGGGTAGGAACCCAGCACTTTCAGGGCAACCGCCTCCTGGCTGATCTTTTCCAGCACGGCCTTGATCAGCGGATCGCGGTGATGGCCGACGAAATCGATGAAGAACACGTAGGTCCATTTACCGCTGCGCGAAGGACGGGTCTCGATACGCGTCAGGTCGATACCGTTCTCGTGGAACGGCACCAGCAGTTCGTGCAACGCGCCCGGCTTGTTGCTCATCGACACGATGATCGAGGTCTTGTCGTCGCCAGTCGGCGGGACTTCCTGGTTGCCGATCATCAGGAACCGGGTGGAGTTGTCCGGACGGTCCTCGATCTTCTCGGCCAGACGGGTCAGGCCGTACAGGCCGGCCGCCATGTCACCGGCAATGGCAGCGGAGTTCCACTCGCCCTTGACCCGCTTGGCCGCCTCGGCATTGCTCGCCACCGCGACGCGCTCGACGTTCGGGTAGTGCGCATCCAGCCACTTGCGGCACTGGGCCAGGGACTGGGCATGGGAATAGATGCGGGTGATGCTGTCGGTCTTGGTGTTTTCGCCCACCAGCAGGTGATGGTGAATACGCAGTTCGACCTCGCCGCAGATGACCATGTCGTGTTCAAGGAAGCTGTCGAGCGTATGGTTGACCGCACCCTCGGTGGAGTTCTCGACCGGCACCACGCCGAAGTTGACCGCACCGGCAGCCACTTCGCGGAACACCTCGTCGATCGCCGCCATCGGCTTGCTGATCACCGCATGACCGAAGTGCTTCATCGCCGCGGCCTGGGTAAACGTGCCTTCAGGACCGAGGTAAGCCACTTTCAGCGGCTGCTCCAGGGCCAGGCAGGAGGACATGATTTCGCGGAACAGCCGGGCCATCTCCTCGTTGCCGAGCGGCCCCTGGTTACGCTCCATCACGCGCTTGAGCACCTGGGCCTCACGCTCGGGCCGGTAGAACACCGGCACCTCGCCTTCGGCCAGGGAACCCATCTTGACCCGGGCTACTTCCTGGGCGCAGCGGGCACGGTCACTGATCAGTTCGAGGATCTTCTCGTCAAGGCTGTCGATGCGTACCCGCAGCGCCTTGAGTTCCTGTTCGGACATCAGGAGTGTTCCTTCTCGAATTCAGCCATGTAGGCCACCAGCGCTTCGACGGCTTCCAGACCCAGGGCGTTGTAGATCGAAGCACGCATGCCGCCGACCGAACGGTGACCCTTGAGGTTGAGCAGGCCACGGGCATCGGCACCGGCAAGGAAGGCCTTGTCCAGGCGCTCGTCGGCCAGGCGGAACGGCACGTTCATCCACGAGCGGGAGTTGACGCTGATCGGGTTGCTGTAGAAATCGCTCTTGTCGATGAAACCGTACAGGAGATCTTTCTTCGCCCGGTTGCGCTGCTCCATCGCCGCGACGCCACCCTGCTCTTTCAGCCACTGGAAGACCAGGCCGGACAGGTACCAGGAATAGGTCGCCGGGGTGTTGTACATCGAGCCGTTATCGGCAGCGATCTTGTAGTCGAGCATGGTCGGACAGGCGCTGCGAGCGCGACCCAGCAGGTCTTCGCGCACGATCACCACCACCAGGCCGCTCGGACCGATATTCTTCTGCGCACCGGCGTAGATCAGGCCGAACTGCGAAACATCGATCGGACGGGAGAGGATGTCCGAGGACATGTCGACCACCAGCGGCACGTCACCGGCCTGCGGCACCCAGTCGAACTGGAGACCACCGATGGTTTCGTTGGAGGCGTAGTGCAGGTAGGCGGCACCCGGGGTCAGCGACCACTCGTTCTGACCGGGAATCGCCAGGAAATCGTAAGGCTTGGCCGAGGCGGCGACATTGACGTTGCCGAAGCGACGGGCTTCCTCGATGGCCTTCTTCGACCAGATGCCGGTCTCGATGTAGTCGGCAGTGCCGTTCTCGGGCAGCAGGTTCAGCGGAATCTCGGCAAACTGCTGGCTGGCACCGCCCTGGAGGAACAGCACCTTGTAGTTGGAGGGGATGGACAGCAGGTCGCGCAGGTCCTGCTCGGCTTGCTCGGCAATGGCCACGTAGTCGTCGCTACGGTGGCTCATTTCCATGACGGACAGGCCTTTGCCGTTCCAGTCCAGCATTTCGGCCTGGGCGCGCTGCAGAACAGCGTCCGGGAGCGCAGCGGGGCCTGCGCAGAAGTTAAAGGCTCGTTTGCTCACATCCACTCTCGCTCTGCTCAAGATAACGGCGGAAGCGGGGACCAGCCCCGCTTCCGTATTTCACGCGTTCTACAACTCAGTCCTGTATCGCTTCTTCTTCACCGGCAGCATCCGCTTGCGGCGCGTCGAGGTTGTCGCCATCCGCCTCGGCATCCAGCAACTCGTCGTCTTCGCCTTCGTCGGAAGGCTCCTGGACCCGCTCCAGACCAACCAGGGTTTCATCGCTGGCCAGTTTGATCAGGGTCACGCCCTGGGTGTTGCGACCCAGGCTGGAGACTTCGCCGACACGGGTACGGACCAGGGTGCCCTGGTCGGAAATCAGCATGATTTCCTCACCTTCCTGCACCTGCACCGCACCGACCAGGCGGCCGTTACGCTCGTTGCTGACCATGGCGATAACGCCCTGGCCACCACGTTTGTACTCGGGGAACTCGGCGATCGCGGTGCGCTTGCCGTAGCCGCGCTCGGAGGCAGTCAGGATCTGGCTGCCCTCTTCCGGAATGATCATCGAGATCAGCTTCTGCCCATCTGCCAGGCGCATGCCGCGGACACCGCGAGCAGTACGGCCCATGGCACGGACGTCGGACTCCTTGAAGCGGGTGACCTTGCCACCATCGGAGAACAGCATGACTTCACGCTCGCCATCGGTGATCGCGGCGGAAATCAGGATGTCGCCTTCGTCCAGCTCCAGGGCGATCAGACCGACGCTGCGCTGGCGGCTGAACTGCTCCAGCGGGGTCTTCTTCACGGTACCGTTGGCGGTGGCCATGAAGATGTAGTGACCCTCGGTGTATTCCTCCACCGGCAACATGGTGGTGATCTGCTCACCCTCGTCCAGCGGCAGCAGGTTCACCAGCGGACGACCGCGGGCGGCACGGGACGCTTCGGGGATTTCGTAGGTCTTCAGCCAGTACACCTTGCCCTTGCTGGAGAACAGCAGCAGCGTGGTGTGGCTATTGGCAACCAGCAGGTGGGAAATGTAGTCCTCGTCCTTGACGCCGGTAGCCGACTTGCCTTTGCCACCGCGACGCTGGGCCTGGTAGGCCGCCAGCGGCTGGGTCTTGGCATAACCGCCGTGGGAGATGGTCACCACGCGGTCTTCTTCCGGAATCATGTCGCCCAGGGTCAGATCCAGGCGCGCATCGATGATCTCGGTACGACGCACATCGCCATATTCGGCGCGGATCAGCTCCAGTTCTTCGCGGATCACTTCCATCAGGCGCTCGGCGCTGTTGAGGATGCGGATCAGCTCGCCGATCTGGTTGAGGATCTCCTGGTACTCGGCCAGCAGCTTCTCGTGCTCCAGGCCGGTCAGGCGGTGCAGGCGCAGGTCAAGAATGGCCTGGGCCTGTTCCGGCGACAGGTAGTACTTGCCATCGCGCAGGCCGTATTGCTCGTCGAGGTTCTCCGGACGGCAGGAATCGGCGCCAGCGCGCTCGACCATGACCTGCACGGCACTGGATTCCCACGGCGTGCCGATCAGCGCTTCCTTGGCCTCGGACGGGGTCGGCGAGGCCTTGATCAGGGCGATGACCGGGTCGATGTTGGACAGCGCGACCGCCTGGCCTTCGAGGATATGCCCACGCTCACGGGCCTTGCGCAGTTCGAACACGGTACGCCGGGTCACCACTTCACGGCGGTGACGGACGAAGGCTTCGAGCAGGTCCTTGAGATTGAGCAGACGCGGACGACCGTCGATCAGGGCGACGATGTTGATGCCGAACACGCTTTGCAGCTGGGTCTGGGCATAGAGGTTGTTGAGCACGACCTCAGGCACTTCGCCACGACGCAGCTCGATGACCACGCGCATGCCGTCCTTGTCGGACTCGTCGCGCAGTTCGGTGATGCCTTCGAGTTTCTTCTCCTTGACCAGCTCGGCGATCTTCTCGATCAGGCGTGCCTTGTTCAGCTGGTAAGGCAGCTCGGTGACGACGATCTGCTGGCGGCCACCGGCCTTGTCGATGTCTTCGACGGTGGAACGGGCACGCATGTAGATGCGTCCGCGACCGGTGCGATAGGCCTCGATGATGCCCTGGCGGCCGTTGATCAGACCGGCGGTCGGGAAGTCCGGACCCGGGATGAACTGCATCAGTTCGTCGATGCTGATTTCCGGGTTGTCGATCAGCGCCAGGCAACCGTCGATGACTTCACCGAGGTTGTGCGGCGGGATGTTGGTCGCCATGCCCACGGCGATACCGCTGGAGCCGTTGACCAACAGGTTGGGGATACGGGTCGGCATGACCGCCGGGATCAGCTCGGTGCCGTCGTAGTTGGGCACCCAGTCCACGGTTTCCTTGTGCAGGTCGGCCAGCAGTTCGTGGGCCAGCTTGGCCATGCGCACTTCGGTGTATCGCATCGCCGCGGCGTTGTCGCCGTCAACCGAACCGAAGTTGCCCTGGCCGTCGACCAGCAGGTAACGCAGGGAGAAAGGCTGGGCCATGCGCACGATGGTGTCGTACACCGCGGTGTCGCCGTGGGGGTGGTACTTACCGATCACGTCACCGACCACACGGGCGGATTTCTTGTACGGTTTGTTCCAGTCGTTACCCAGTTCACTCATCGCATACAGAACGCGGCGATGCACGGGCTTCAAGCCATCACGCGCATCGGGCAGTGCACGCCCGACAATGACGCTCATCGCGTAGTCGAGGTAGGACTGTCTCAGTTCGTCTTCGATATTGACCGGGAGGATTTCTTTGGCCAGTTCGCCCATGAGAAGCCTGATTCCTTTTTCTGGTGAAACTTCGTCACATCCATATGGGACGAACGAAGCTCGCCGTCGCGAAGGGCCTCCTGCGCGACGACTTACGACAAATCAACGAGTTATGCCATGGATCTGCGTAGTGAAGAACGCCCCGCAGGGCGCTCTTGGAAACCGCCGGATGTTATCACAGTCGCCGGGGGCATGGGAGTATGGCAAAGCGCCGCCTGGCACGAGGGAAAATGGACTCAATGCAGGCGCTTGCGACACATCAATTGCGCCAGCTTGGCCGTATCGGGACGCTCGACGATGCCCTTCTCGGTCACGATCACATCGATCAGGTCCGCCGGAGTCACGTCGAACACCGGATTGCACGCTTCCACCTCTGGCGCAATGCGAGTCCCGGCAATTTCCAGCAACTCATCGCCATCACGCTCCTCCAGGACGATCTCGTCGCCACTGGCCAGGCTCATGTCGATGGTCGAGCTCGGCGCCACCACCATGAAACGCACGCCATGGTGCATGGCATTCACCGCCAGCTGGTACGTACCGATCTTGTTCGCCACATCGCCGTTGGCGGTGATGCGGTCGGCGCCGACCACCACCCAGGTGATGCCCTTGGTCTTCATCAGGTGCGCGGCGGCAGCGTCGGCATTGACACTTACCGGAATCCCCTCGTTGGCCAGTTCCCAGGCGGTCAGCCGGGTGCCTTGCAGCCAGGGGCGGGTTTCATCGACATAGACATGCTCGATCATGCCGTCCAGCCAGGCGGCGCGGATCACCCCGAGCGCAGTGCCAAAGCCGCCGGTGGCCAGGGCGCCGGTATTGCAGTGGGTCAGCACGGTCTGCTCGCTGCCCTGGTACTTGCGGATCAGCTCCATGCCGAGCTGCGCCATGTTCAGGTTGGCCTCGCGATCGCTCTCGTGGATCGCCAGGGCCTCGGCCTCCAGGGCCTGCGACGGATCGTCACCCTCTTTCAGCCGTTGCAGGCGCTCGCGCATGCGATTCAGCGCCCAGGACAGGTTGACGCCCGTCGGCCGCGCCTCGCCGAGCGCAGCAAAATCAGCCTCCAGCGCTGCACGCCAGTCACCGCCCTCGGCCAGGCGCCGACGCAGGCCCAGCAGCAGACCGTAGGCGGCGCTGATGCCGATGGCCGGGGCTCCGCGCACCACCATCGAGCGAATCGCCTCGGCCACGCCGGCGGCATCGGTATACGCCAGCCAGGTCTCCTCGAAGGGCAAGGCGCGCTGATCGAGCAAGTAAAGGGTGCCATCACGCCAATCGATGGCCCTTACTTTCTCTGCAGCCAGAAGTCGATCGCGCATGCCTCACCCCGTCATTCGGACATCAAAAACCGGCGATTATAACGAGCCCCAAGCGCGGACGCTCGGGTATACTTCGCCACCACCCCATGATCCAGGGAAATCCGCCCCCCATGCCCAGATCCACCACCCCTATCGACCTGCTGCTCCTGCCGACCTGGCTGGTGCCTGTCGAGCCGGCTGGCGTGGTCTTCGAGGAACATGCCCTGGGCGTACACGACGGCCGGATCGTCTTCATCGGGCCGCGTAGCGAGGCTGGCCGCTTCAGCGCCACCGAGGTCCGCGAGCTGCCTGGCTGCCTGCTTGCGCCGGGGCTGGTCAATGCCCACGGCCACGCCGCCATGACCCTGTTCCGCGGCATGGCCGACGATCTGCCGCTGATGACCTGGCTGAACGAACACATCTGGCCCGCCGAAAACCGCTGGGTCGACGAGGATTTCGTCCGCGACGGCACCCGACTGGCCATCGCCGAACAGCTCAAGGGTGGCATCACCTGTTTCAGCGACATGTACTTTTATCCGAAGATCGCCAGCGAATGCGTGCACGAAAGCGGCATGCGCGCGCAGATCTGCGTGCCGTTGATGGATTTCCCCGTCCCCGGTGCACGCGACTTCGACGAAGCCCTGCACCTGGGCATCGAGCTGTTCGGCGACCTGCGCCATCATCCGCGCATCCGCATCGCCCTCGGCCCCCACGCGCCCTACACGGTCAACGACGAGCATCTGGAGAAGATCCGGGTACTCGCCGACGAACTGGACGCACCGATCCAGATGCACGTCCACGAGACCGCCAGCGAAGTCCGCGACGCCCTCGACCAGCGCGGCGAACGCCCGCTGCAGCGCCTGGCCCGCCTCGGTCTGCTCGGGCCGAACCTGCAGGCCGTGCACATGACCCAGGTCAGCGATGACGACCTGGCATTGCTGGTAGAAAGCAACACCAGCGTGGTGCACTGCCCCGAATCCAATCTCAAGCTGGCCAGCGGCTTCTGCCCGGTGGAGCGCCTGTGGCAGGCCGGGGTGAATGTCGCCATCGGCACCGATGGCGCGGCCAGCAACAACGATCTCGACCTGCTCGGCGAAACCCGCACCGCCGCCCTGCTGGCAAAAGCCGTGGCGGGCTCGGCCAGCGCCCTGGACGCCCACCGGGCCCTGCGCATGGCGACCCTGAACGGCGCCCGCGCCCTCGGACTGGATGCCATCACCGGTTCCCTGGAGGTGGGCAAGGCCGCCGACCTGGTCGCCTTCGATCTCGGCGGCCTGGCCCAGCAACCGATCTACGACCCGGTGTCGCAATTGATCTACACCTGCGGCCGCGACTGCGTGAAGCATGTCTGGGTCGCCGGCAAGGCGCTGCTCGAAGAGCGCCGCCTGACCCGCCTGGACGAACAGGCCCTGCATGCGAGCGCCACGGCCTGGGGCCGGCGCATCGCCGGGCACACCGAATGACCTGCGGGCAGCAACGCTGCCCCATCGAATTTTCACAGCTTCAGAGGATTGTTCCATGAGCAACGTCGACCACGCCGAAATCGCCAAGTTCGAGGCCCTGGCCCACCGCTGGTGGGACCGCGAAAGCGAGTTCAAGCCGCTGCACGACATCAACCCGCTGCGGGTCAACTGGATTGACGAGCGGGTCAAGCTGGCCGGCAAGAAGGTCCTCGACGTCGGTTGCGGCGGCGGCATCCTCAGCGAAGCCATGGCCCTGCGCGGCGCCACGGTGACCGGCATCGACATGGGCGAGGCGCCGTTGGCGGTAGCCCAGTTGCACCAACTGGAATCCGGAGTGAACGTCGAGTACCGGCAGATCACTGCCGAAGCCCTGGCCGAAGAAATGCCGGAGCAGTTCGACGTGGTCACCTGCCTGGAAATGCTCGAGCACGTCCCCGACCCGTCGTCGGTGATCCGCGCCTGCTTCCGCATGGTCAAGCCCGGTGGCCAGGTGTTCTTCTCCACCATCAACCGCAACCCCAAGGCCTACCTGTTCGCCATCATCGGCGCCGAATACATCATGAAGCTGCTGCCACGCGGCACCCATGACTTCAAGAAGTTCATCCGCCCTTCCGAACTCGGCGCCTGGAGCCGCGCGGCAGGCCTGAGCGTCAAGGACATCATCGGCCTGACCTACAACCCGCTGACCAAGCACTACAAGCTGGCCGCCGACGTTGACGTCAACTACATGATCCAGACCCTTCGCGAGGAATGAACATGCGTTTGCGAGCAGTACTTTTCGACATGGACGGCACCCTGCTCGACACGGCGCCGGACTTCATCGCCATCTGCCAGGCGATGCTCGCCGAGCGCGGCCTGCCACCGGTGGCCGACAAGCTCATCCGCGACGTCATTTCCGGCGGCGCCCGGGCCATGGTCGCGGCGACCTTCGACATGGACCCGGAGGCTCCCGAGTTCGAGCCGCTGCGCCTGGAATTCCTCGAACGCTACCAGCGTGATTGCGCCGTGCACAGCAAGCTGTTCGACGGCATGGAAGAGCTGCTGCAGGACATCGAGCGCGGCAAGCTGCTGTGGGGCGTGGTCACCAACAAACCGGTGCGCTTCGCCGAACCGATCATGCAGCGCCTGGGCCTGGCCGAACGCTCCTCGCTGCTGATCTGCCCGGACCACGTGAAGAACAGCAAGCCCGACCCGGAGCCGATGATTCTCGCCTGCAAAACCCTCGGCCTGGACCCGGCCAGCGTCCTGTTCGTTGGCGACGACCTGCGCGATATCGAGTCCGGCCGCGATGCCGGCACCCGCACCGCCGCAGTGCGCTATGGCTATATTCATCCTGAGGACAACCCCAACAACTGGGGCGCGGACGTGGTGGTCGATCACCCACTGGAACTGCGCAAGGTGCTCGACAGCGCCCTGTGCGGCTGCTGATCACCCTTCCATAGGCCATGCCGGGCCGGCTCGCATGCCGGCCCGCTGGCGTCTGAACGCCATTTCCTTTTCGAGGCAACTCCCATGTTCGACTATTCCGCCCGCCCAGAACTGCTCAAAGGCCGGGTCATCATGGTCACCGGTGCCGGTCGCGGGATCGGTGCGGCTGCGGCCAAGGCCTTCGCCGCCCATGGCGCCACCGTGCTGCTGCTGGGCAAGACCGAGGCCAACCTGGCTGCGGTCTACGACGAGATCGAAGCCGCCGGCCATCCGCAGCCCGTGGTCATTCCTTTCAACCTGGAAACCGCCCTGCCGCACCAGTACGACGAACTGGCGGTGATGGTGGAAAACGCCTTCGGCCGTCTCGACGGCCTGCTGCACAACGCCTCGATCATCGGCCCGCGCACGCCGCTGGAACAGCTGAGCGGCGATAACTTCATGCGCGTCATGCACATCAACGTCAACGCCATGTTCATGCTGACCCAGACCCTGCTGCCGCTACTCAAGCTGTCGGAGGACGCCTCGGTGGTGTTCACCTCCAGCAGCGTCGGGCGCAAGGGCCGCGCCTACTGGGGTGCCTACGGCGTATCGAAGTTCGCCACCGAGGGCCTGATGCAGACCCTGGCGGACGAACTGGAAGGGGTTGCCCCGGTACGGGCCAACAGCGTCAACCCGGGCGCCACCCGCACCAGCATGCGGGCCCAGGCCTATCCTGCGGAAAACCCGCAGGACAACCCGCTGCCCGAGGCCATCATGCCGGTCTATCTCTACCTGATGGGCCCGGACAGCACCGGGGTCAACGGCCAGGCGTTCAACGCCCAGTAACGACTCAGGCCAGGGCGCCGCGGCGGCGGGCGTCCTGGCTCGACTCGCTGTGTTCCAGCTGCATGCAGCGTTCGAGGAACAGGAACATATAGTCGTAGCTCTTGCAGATTGCCCGCTTCAGCTCGTTCTGCAAGGCCTTGCCCGGACTGTTGCCGGCCAGGGTGCAGATGATTTCCAGCGCTTCCCACGGGTGGGCATCGTCGTACTGCGCGTGCATTCGCAGCCATTTCATCGCGCGCTTGCGGTTTTCCTCGGGGAAGCCCATGGCGTAGGTATCGGTCGAACAGACCACCGCCGACCACTCACCCACCGCCCCTTCGATCGCATAGTTGGTCGCCGCCATGGCTACCACCAGCGAGTCCGAGGCACAGGTGTGCACGCACCAGTCGCTCAGCGCCTGCAATTCCGCCGGCACGTCCTGCGCCTGCAGATCTTCCAGGCTCACGCCATGGGCCTCGCACCAATGCACCCAGTAGTCGGCATGGTTGAGTTCGACACGGATATTGCGCATCAGCCAGCGCCGCGCCATGTCCTCGCCGGGATGGCGGGCGTAGCGGGTCTTGGTCAGGTTGCGGGCCATGTACACCGAGAATTGCTCGACCACCGGCCAGCCACCCACCAGGTACTGGTGCATGGTCCGGCTGGAGACCTGGCCGTCGCGCAAGCGCTGGTAGAACTCATGTTCCACCACACGACGCTTGCTCGCGCTGCATTCCTGGATCAGGCGCTGGGCCCAGAGGGGATAACTGGTGGCGTCCATCAATGGACCGGTCCGGGTAAAGGCATCAATCACTGTCAGCTCCTTGTCCTTGTGATTTGGATAGAAGCGTCAGCGCAATGCCCCCGGCGATCCGAACAGCACGGGCCTGGCCGCGTCGCGCCGACGCTGCAGGCTGGTGCAGGAAAAGACCTGGGGCCGCTCGATCAGGAAGCCCTGGGCGTAGTCGACACCGATCTCCCGCAAAGCCTGTTCGATCAACGGCGTCTCGACAAACTCGGCGATGGTGCGCTTACCCATGACGTGGCCGATGTGGTTGATCACCTGGACCATCGCCCGGTTAATCGGGTCGTCGAGCATATCCTTGACGAAACTTCCGTCGATCTTGAGGAAGTCTACAGGCAAATGTTTCAGATACGCGAACGACGACATTCCGGCGCAAAAATCGTCAAGGGAAAATTTGCAACCCAATCCTTTCAATTCGTTGATAAAACGAATCGCACTACCGAGATCGGCAATCGCGCTGGTCTCGGTTATTTCGAAACAGATCAATTCAGGCGGAATGCCATGTTCGCTGAACTGGCGGCGCAGGTAGTCGAGGAACTTGTCGTCACCGATGCTGTTGCCCGACAGGTTGATCGAACACATGGCCAGCGGCCCCTGCACGCCATCGTCGAGACACTGGCGGATGATCTTGAACACGCTGTTCACCACCCAGCGATCCAGCGCGGTAATCAGCCCGAAGCGCTCGGCGGCAGGAATGAAGCTATCGGGCAGGATGATCCGCCCGCTTTCATCATGCAGGCGCAACAGGATCTCCAGGTGCCCACCGCCATCGCTGCCGGGATCGAGTGCGGCAATTTCCTGGGCGTACAGGCAGAAGCGGTTCTCTTCCAGGGCGATATGCAGGCGCTGGATCCACGCCATCTCGCCGAAGCGCATCGACAACTCGGTATCGTCGGCCTGATACAGCTGGATACGGTTGCGCCCCTTCTCCTTGGCCATGTAGCAGGCCATGTCGGCGGCACGCAGCGCCGCCTCCAGTGAGTCCGGCGCCTGGTCGAGGTGGACCAGGCCGATGCTCACCGTGTTCATGAAGGGCCGTCCCTTCCACACGAAATGCAGACTCTGCACCGATTGGCGCAGGTTCTCGGCAATCCGCTCGGCCTGCTCCGGCGGGCAATCGTGCAACAGCACACCGAACTCGTCGCCGCCGAGCCGGGCCAGCACATCGCCCTCGCGCAGGGCCGACTGCAAAACCGCGCAGATATGCCGGAGCAACTCATCGCCGGCGGCATGCCCACTGGTGTCGTTGACCAGCTTGAACTGGTCAAGATCAAGGAACATCAGGGCATGCCGGCCGCCGTGCCGGCTCAGTTCCCCGAGCGCCTGCTCCAGGCGGTACTCGAATTCACGACGGTTGGACAACCCGGTCAAGGCATCGTGGGTCGCCTGCCAGGACAGGTTGGCGATGTACTGGCGCTCCTGGGTCATGTCGTGCAGCACCAGCACGGTACCGCTGATCCGCCCTTCGCTGATGATCGGTGCACCCACCAGGGCCACCGCCACGGTACTGCCGTCGAGGCGCTGGATCTGCCGGACATGCTCGGAGCCGCCGCACAGCGCGCCGTTGAGGATATGTTCGGTGAGGGTCAGGCTGTCCTTCTCGGAGTTGTCATCGAGCAGGCTGAACAGCGCCGCCAGCGGCAGGCCCTGGGCGTGCAGCGCATCCCAGTGGGTCAACTGCTCGGCGGCGGGGTTCATGTAGACGATGCAGCCATCGACATCGGTGGTGATGACCCCGTCGCCAATCGAGGCCAGGGTGATCTGCGCCCGCTCCTTTTCCACCTGCAAGGCGCTGGCGAAGGCCTGGCGCTGGGCCAGCAGCTTGCTCGAACGCAGCCAGGCCAGGGCGATCAGGAATGCTGCGGTGGCGAGGTTGGTCAACAGCAGCAGGCGCAAGAGCATGCGCGAGCCTTCGCCGAGGGCGTCGCTGAAGGCCCGGGCGGCGGGGGTCACGTTGTCATTGATGGCAACGATGCGCTGCTTCCAGGCCACCAGATCGCGGGGCGTGGCGCGGCTGGCGGCAATACCCGCGTGAATCTCGCTCGCCAGGGTGTCCAGCTCCTGCAGGAAGCTGTCCCCCACCTGCCAGCGGTCGATGGCCTTCTCCAGGTAACTGACATGACGGAAGTTGAGGTAGAACCAGATCACGCTGGCGACGTCGTCAGGGTGGTTGCCGCCGGCAAGAATGCCCTGCCGAGCCCCCTCCAGATCCGGCGGATCAAGGTCCAGGGCCAGGCGCAGGCGATGGCTGCCTTCGGGAATGGCAAACGCCTGGCGGTACTTGCGAAAGTTTTCCTCGTCGCGGCTGTCGACATACAGGCTGAGGTAGTAGATCGCGTCCTTCTGCCCCTTGGACCAGAGGCTCTCCCCCGCCACATAGGCGCGCATGGCCGACAAGGCATACAGGCTCATGCTGCCAAGCAGGGCCTGGAACAGCACCACGGCGATAAATGGCCAGATGAGCCCCAGGAGCCTGGGCGTTTCGAGCGTCCGTTTTCCCTTCATGAAATCCCTTGCAGCAGCATCGGTGAGTGACCTCACTCTGTTCCGATACAGACTAGGCCATTTGCCTCCATCGGGATAAGTGATTTCTCACAATCCTGGCTCAGCTCTGCTGCAAGTGACCGTACAGCTTGGCGTACAACCCGCCCTCGGCGATCAGCTGCTGGTGGCCGCCATCCTCGGCGACATGGCCGCCGTCGAACACCAGCACGCGATCGGCCTGTTTCACCGCAGACAGGCGGTGGGCAATGATCAGTGTGGTACGGGCGCTGAGGAAGCGCGCCAGGGCGTGATGCAGGTTGTATTCGGTGGCGGCGTCGAGGGCCGAGGTGGCTTCGTCGAGAATCACCACCTTGGGCTTGGCCAGGACCATCCGCGCAATCGCCAGACGCTGACGCTGGCCGCCGGACAGACGCACCCCGGACCGCCCGACCACGCTGTCCAGCCCCTGGGGCAAGGCGCCGATGGCGTCATCCAGTTGGGCGATGGCCAGGGCCTGCCAGCACTCCTCGTCGCTGCACTCACGGCCCATGGTCAGGTTGGCGCGTACCGTATCGTTGAACAACGAGGGATGCTGGAGCACCACCGCAACGTTCTCGCGCAGGGTTTCCAGGCCGATTTCCTGCAGCGTCGCGCCGCCGAAACGGATGGTTCCGGCCTGGGCGCTATAAAGGCCGAGGAGCAATTGCACCAGGGTGCTCTTGCCGCCGCCGCTGGCGCCGACAATGGCCACCTTCTCGCCCGGCGCGATGGACAGGTTCAACTGGTCCAGTACCGGTTCCTCGCCATAGCCGAAACGCAGGCCGCGCACTTCGATACCGACCGTGGTCTGCCCGTGGAACGGGTCGCTGCCGCCGGCGTATTGCGGCTCGTCGTTACGCGCCAGCAGCTCGTTGATCCGGCTCAGGGCGCCACCGGCCCCGTAATAGGCGTACTGCAGGTTCAGCAGTTGCTCCACCGGGCCGATCATGAACCAGAGGTAGCTGAACACCGCGAGCATCTGGCCGATGCTGAGGTCGGAGAACAGCACCGTGAGCATCGCCGCCGCCCGGAAGATATCGATGCCGAACTGGAACAGCAGGGCACTGGCCCGACCGCTGGCGTCGCTTTTCCATTGCGAGGCCACGGCATAGTTGCGCACCTCCTGGGCACGCAGGCCGAGGCGTCCGAGGAAATAGCCCTGGCGGTTGCCGGCGCGGACTTCCTGGATGGCATCGAGGGTTTCGGTGAGGGCCTGGGTGAAGCGCGAGGTGCTGTCGTTTTCCAGCTTCTTCAGGTGCTTGACCCGCTTGCCCAGTTGCACCGTGGCGAAGATCACCAGCGGGTTGAACAACAGGATCAGCAGCGCCAGTTGCCAGTGCATCCAGACCAGGATCGCCGCCGTGCCGGTCAGGGTCAGCATCGCCACGAGGAAACGGCTGAGGGTCTCACCGACGAATTTGTCGAGGGTGTCGAGGTCGGTCACCAGATGGGTGGTGACCGTGCCACTGCCGAGGCTTTCGTATTCGCTGAGGGAAATCCGCTTGAGCCGCTCGATCAGGCGGATGCGCAGGCGGTAGACGATGTCCTTGGCCAGGCCGGCAAACAGCTTGGCCTGGATCACGTTGAAGACCAGTGCGGTGGCACGCATGACCAGGGTGAACGCCAGCATCAGGCCGATATAGCCGACCGCCACCTGCCAGTCGGTCGGCAGCAAGTGGTTCATCCATTTCAGCGCGGCATCGCCGTGGCCGAGCAGGACTTCGTCCACCAGCAAAGGCAGCAACAGCGGAATCGGCACGCTGCACAGCGCCGCCAGCACGGCGACGCCATTGGCGGTCCACAGGGCTTTCTTGTGATGCAGCGCCAGGCGGCGGATTTCCGCCCAGCTCAAGCGATCGGCAGACGCCGCCGCAGGCCCGGGTACCGGGTCGGGCGAGCCTGGCAGATCAAGCATAGGCAGCCCGCTCCAGCCAGCGGCCGAGCAGCGGCTCAAGGGACTCCAGCGCCTGGTAGCCGTTGGTCAGCAGGGCCAGTTGTCCGTTGCGCTCGGCGAGCAGGGTGGGGAAACCGGCGATGCCCAGGTCCTGGGCCCAACTGAAGTCGGCGGTGGTGGCGGTGCGCTGTTCGGCACTGGTGAAAGCCGTGGCGAAGGTGGCGCGATCGAAACCGGCCTGTTCGGCCAGATTGACCAGGGTCGGCGCCAGGGTGACATCCTCGGCACGCTGGTAGAACGCCTGCTGGATCAGCGCCAGCAAGGCCCAGACCTTGTCACCATCGAGGCTGCGTGCGGTGACCAGCGCCCGGCACGCCGGCTCGGTGTCGTAGACGAAACCGTCAGGCATGGCACCGTCGAACCGGAACGGCTGGCCGGTGGCCTGGTTGACCGCCTGCCAGTGTTCGAGGATATAGCGCCGGGTCGACGCATCCAGCGCCGAGCTGCCAGTACGCAGCCCGCCCACCACGAGACGGGTTTCGACCCCCGCCTCACGCGCCTGGGCGATCAGGGCCGCGGCCACCGGCGCGAAGCCCCAGCACCAGGAGCACATCGGGTCCATGACATACAGCAGGCGAGCGCTCATCCATCACACCTCGGCTTTGCGGTAGTTGTACCCGATCGGGTGCGGCTGGTTGCGGGCCTTGGCCAGTTCGATCTGCTTCTGCCGGTCGATGGCACTGCGGCGGGTCTTCTCGCTCAGGCTGTCCCAGCAATGCGGGCAACTGATGCCTGGCGAATAATGCTCCGAGGCCCGGTCTTCCACACTGACCGGATGGCGGCAAGCGTGGCACTGGTCGTAGTCGCCTTCGCTGAGGTCATGACGCACGGTGACCCGGTTGTCGAAGACGAAGCAGTCGCCCTGCCACTTGCTCTGGTCCTGAGGAACTTCTTCAAGATATTTCAGGATCCCGCCTTTCAAATGATAGACGGCTTCGAAACCCTCGCCGAGCATATAGCTGGACGCCTTCTCGCAGCGGATGCCGCCGGTGCAGAACATGGCCACCTTCTTGTGCCGTGCCGGGTCGAAGTTGGCCTTGATGTAGTCGGGGAATTCGCGGAACGAAGTGGTCTTCGGATCGATGGCGCCTTCAAAGGTGCCAATGGCCACTTCGTAGTCGTTGCGGGTGTCGATCAGCAGCACTTCCGGGTCGCTGATCAGGGCGTTCCAGTCCTCGGGCTCGACATAGGTGCCGACCGCCTTGTTCGGGTCCACGCCCGGCACGCCGAGGGTGACGATCTCTTTCTTCAGCTTGACCTTGGTGCGGTAGAACGGCTGCTCGTCGCAGTACGACTCCTTGTGGTCGACATCCACCAGGCGCGGGTCGTTGCGCAGCCAGGCGAGCAGGCCGTCGATGCCTTCGCGGGTGGAGGAGACCGTGCCGTTGATGCCTTCTTCGGCCAGCAGCAGGGTGCCTTTGACGCCGTTGGCTTCCATGCAGGCCAGCAGCGGCTCGCGCAGTTCGACGTAGTCTTCCAGGGTGACGAACTTGTACAGCGCCGCCACGACGATGGGTTGGGTCATGCTTGCAACTCTCCAGTGGTTGCCCTCGCAAAGGGCGGACCGGGTTCGAAAATACAAATAAAAACGCGCCGACAAGCGGCGCGGGTGCGGAGTCTAGCAAAAACCGATGGTTAAATCAGTGCTTGCTACCTCCGGCGCAGGTCGGTGAAGCCGGCGCAGCGCCGACTTTTTCCCATTCCTGCGGGGTATAGGTATGCAGCGCCAGGGCGTGGAACTGCCCCATCAGGTCGCCGAGGGTGGCGTACACCTTCTGATGACGCTTGACGCTGTTGAGACCCTCGAACTGCTCGCTGACCAGTACCGCCTTGTAATGGGTTTCCTGGCCACGGCTATGCATGTGGCTTTCGTCCAGGACCTGCAGGTGCCGGGGCTCCAGCGCCGACAGGCTCTGTTCGATCTTCTGCTGCATCGACATCTTCGGCTCCGCTTATGGCTTCTTGGCCGGGGCGGCGGCCTTGCCGGCATTCGGATCGAGTTCGTTGGTCATGTCGGCCAGCAGCTTGTTGACCACCGGTACCGCGCTTTCCAGTTTCTGCTGGGTCAGCTGCGCCGATTGCTGGGTGACCTGAGGCATTTTCTCCAGGACTTTCTTGCCCAGCGGTGACTGGTAGAAGGCCACCAGGTCTTTCAGCTCCTGCTCGCTGAAGGTGCTGGTGTACAGCTTGACCATGTCCGGCTTGAGCTTGTTCCAGCCGATGGCGTTGTCCAGAGCCGCGTTGGCCTTGGCCTGGTAGCTGTCGAGCACGGCCTTCTTCGAGGCAGGCGCCTTGGTCTGCTCGAAGCGCTGGGCAAACATCTGCTGCACCTGCATGTACACCGGAGTACCGAGCTTGTCGGCGTGCGCCAGCTTGAGGAAGGTGTCGGCAGCCGCTTCGTGGCTGGGGGTAGCAGCGAACACCTGGCCGCTTGCGCAAACCAGGGCGACGGCCGTGCAAAGGGCGCGGAGACGGGTCATCGGAATTCCTTAAAAGAGTAAGTGAGTGTTTCCAGCGTAGAGCATTCTGCGCCCACGGGCGCAACCGCTCAATAGGACGAGTGGGCTATGGAACCGGCCTTCATAATCGAGACCTAAACTGTCTGGTCAAACCTGGCATCTTGCATAAGGAGTGGGTAACACATGAGCCGCATCGAAACTGACAGCCTCGGACCGGTCGAAGTTCCTGACGAGGTCTATTGGGGCGCCCAAACGCAGCGCTCGCTGATCAACTTCGCCATCGGCAAGGAACGCATGCCGCTGGCCGTGCTGCATGCCCTGGCCCTGGTCAAGAAAGCCGCCGCGCGGGTCAACGACCGCAATGGAGACCTCCCTGCCGATATCGCCCGGCTGATCGAGCAGGCCGCCGACGAAGTGCTCGACGGCGAGCACGACGACCAGTTCCCCCTGGTGGTCTGGCAGACCGGCAGCGGCACCCAGAGCAACATGAACGTCAACGAAGTGATCGCCGGCCGCGCCAACGAACTGGCCGGCAAGGGCCGCGGCGGCAAGGAGCCGGTGCACCCCAACGACCACGTCAACCGCTCGCAGAGCTCCAACGACTGCTTCCCCACCGCCATGCACATCGCCGCCGCCCAGGCGGTGCAGGGCAAATTGCTGCCAGCCATCGCCGAGCTGTCGGCCGGGCTGGCCGAGCTGTCGGCACGGCACACCCACCTGGTGAAGACCGGACGCACCCATATGATGGATGCCACGCCGATCACCTTCGGCCAGGAGGTCTCGGCCTGGATCGCCCAGCTGGACTATGCCCAGCGCGCGATCCGTGGCGCCCTGCCGGCGGTCTGCGAACTGGCCCAGGGCGGCACGGCGGTGGGTACCGGGCTGAATGCCCCGCACGGTTTCGCCGAAGCCATCGCATCAGAACTGGCGGCGCTGTCCGGGCTACCGTTCGTCACCGCACCGAACAAATTCGCCGCCCTCGCCGGCCATGAGCCCCTGACTACCCTGGCCGGCGGCCTGAAAACCCTCGCCGTGGCGCTGATGAAGATCGCCAACGACCTGCGCCTGCTCGGCTCGGGGCCCCGTGCCGGCTTCCAGGAAGTGCGCCTGCCGGCCAACGAACCCGGCAGCTCGATCATGCCCGGCAAGGTCAACCCGACCCAATGCGAGGCCCTGTCCATGCTGGCCTGCCAGGTACTGGGCAACGACACCGCGATCGGTTTTGCGGCGAGCCAGGGGCATCTGCAGTTGAACGTGTTCAAGCCGGTGATCATCCACAACCTGCTGCAATCCATCGAACTGCTTGCCGATGGCTGCGTGAACTTCCAGCGTCATTGCGTGGCCGGCATCGAGCCGGACGCCCAGCAAATGGCCGCGCACCTGGAGCGCGGGCTGATGCTGGTGACCGCGCTGAATCCGCATATCGGCTATGACAAGGCGGCGGAAATCGCCAAGAAGGCCTATGCCGAAGGCACCACCCTGCGTGAAGCGGCATTGACCCTGGGCTATCTGACCGATGCCCAGTTCGACCAGTGGGTACGGCCGGAGCAGATGCTCGAAGCCGGCGGCAAGGGCTGAATCAGCAAGTCCTGGGTTGTCGCTGCCGGCCTCATCGTCGGCAAGCCGACTCCCACAGGGTTCTGGGCCAGCCACAGTATCTGTGCTCGACGCAGGCCCTGTGGGAGCTGGCTTGCCAGCGATGAGACCGACAGGACAACATCGCCGGCATGCCGGTCAGTCGCTACTTCTTGTGCTTGCGAAACGCCGCTTCAAGCGCCTCATTGATGGTCCGCAACACCTTCACCCGCGCCCAGCGCTTGTCATTGGCTTCCACCAGGGTCCAGGCGGAAATCTCGGTGCTGGTACGGTCGACCATATCCCCCACCGCCCGGGCATACAGATCCCATTTGTCACGGTTGCGCCAGTCTTCCTCGGTGATCTTGAAGCGCTTGAACGGGATTTCCTCGCGCTCCTGGAAACGCTCCAGCTGGGTCTGCTGGTCGATCGCCAGCCAGAACTTCACCACCACCACGCCGGCGTTGCTCAACTGCTCTTCGAAATCGTTGATTTCGCCATAGGCGCGCATCCAGTCGGCCGGGGTGCAGAAGCCTTCGACCCGCTCCACCAGCACCCGGCCGTACCAGGAACGGTCGAATACGGTGAACTTGCCGCGCCCCGGAATATGCCGCCAGAACCGCCACAGATAAGGCTGGGCGCGCTCTTCTTCGGTCGGCGCGGCAATCGGGATGATGCGGTACTGGCGCGGGTCGAGCGCAGCGGCCACGCGGCGGATCGCCCCGCCCTTGCCCGCCGCATCGTTACCTTCGAACACCGCCACCAGGGCGTGGTGCTTCATGCGCTTGTCGCGCAGCAGGCCGGCCAGGCGTGCCTGCTCGGCGAGCAACTGCTCCTGGTAGTCGTGCTTGTCCAGGCGCACGCCGAGATCCAGGGCATCCAGCAGGCTGAGCTTGTCGATGCTCTCGCTCAGGGGCGCGATATGGGTCGGCTGCTTGACGTTGCCCTCGGTCTTCAGCGCGTTCTGCAAGCCCTCCAGAAGGATCCGCCCCACCGCCAGGCTGCGATAGTGCGGGTCGGAGCCTTCGATCACATGCCAGGGCGCGTAGTCGCGGCTGGTCCGCCGCAGCACCCGCTCGCCGAAGCGCACGAAACGGTCGTAGGTTTCCGACTGCTGCCAGTCCAGCGGACTGATGCGCCAGCTACTCTGCGGGTCTTTCTTGAGGGACTTGAGGCGGTCCTTCATCTGTTTCTTGGACAGGTGGAACCAGAATTTGAAGATCAGCGCGCCTTCATCGCAAAGCATCTGCTCCAGACGTTCCGCCCCGGTGATCGCCTGGTCCAGTACGGCATCCTTGAACTGCCCGTGCACCCGGCCCTGGAGCATCTGGCTGTACCAGTTGCCGAAGAACACGCCCATGCGCCCCTTGGCCGGCAGCGCCCGCCAGTAGCGCCAGGCCGGTGGGTGGGCCAGTTCCTCGTCGGTCTGCTGGTCGAAGGTACGCACCTCGATCAGCCGCGGATCCATCCATTCGTTCAGCAGCTTGACCGTCTCGCCCTTGCCGGCGCCCTCGATGCCGTTGATCAGCACGATCACCGGAAAACGCGCCTGCTGCTTGAGCTCGAACTGGGCTTCGAGCAGGGCCTCGCGCAGCGCGGGCACTTCGGCTTCGTAGGTTTCTTTGTCGATCGAGTGACCGATTTCAGCGGATTCGAACATACCAGGCTCCCTTCTTGGATAAGCAAGACTAGCGGATCGCCATCGTTTTTGTCCGGCCTTGCGCCAGATCAAACGGCGCCGTGGCGATCGGCTAGAATGCCGGATCCGCTGTTGCCGAGCCCCTTCATGACCGACACCCCTGACCCGCGCCACGCCCAGATCGACTGGGACGAACTGGGCCGCCCGCATTCGCGGCAGTACGACGACATCTATTTCTCCAAGGAGCAGAGCCTGGAGGAAACCCATCATGTGTTCATCGAGCAGAACGACCTGCGCCAACGCTTCGCCGCGCTGGTCCCGGACGAGTGCCTGGTGATCGGTGAAACCGGCTTCGGCACCGGGCTGAATTTCCTTTGCGCCTGGCAGTTGTTCGAGCAGTGCGCAGTGCCGGGCGCCCGCCTGCATTTCATCAGCGCCGAAAAATTTCCCCTGACCCGCGACGACCTGCACCGCGCCCTGGCCCTGTGGCCGCAACTGGCGACCCAGGGCCAGGCCCTGCTGGCGCAGTACGTGGCGGTACACGAGGGTTACCAGCAGTTCCTGTTCGATGACGGCCGGATCAGCCTGACCCTGATGATCGGCGATGCCCGCGAGCAGTTCGAGAAGCTCGACGGACGCATCGATGCCTGGTTCCTCGACGGCTTCGCCCCGGCGAAGAACCCCGACATGTGGACCCCGGAGCTGTTCGCCCAGCTTGGCCGGCTGAGCGTGCCCGGCACCAGCCTCGGCACCTTCACCAGCACCGGCTGGGTACGCCGCGCGCTGATCGCCGTGGGCTTCCGGATGAAGCGCATTCCCGGCATCGGCAAGAAATGGGAGGTGCTGCGCGGGGTGTTCGACGGCACCAGCGAAGAGCAGCCAGCATTGCCTGCACCAGCCCCGTGGTACCGCCGCCCGCCGCAGCCATCCGGGCCGCGCCATGCCCTGGTGATCGGTGCCGGCCTGGCCGGGTGCGCCAGCGCCGCCAGCCTGGCTGCGCGGGGCTGGCAGGTCAGCCTGCTGGAGCGCCATGCCGGCCCGGCGCAGGAAGCCTCGGGTAATCCGCAGGGCGTGCTGTATCTCAAGCTCTCGGCCCACGGCACGCTGCTGTCGCAGCTGATCGTCAGCGGCTTCGGCCATACCCGACGGCTGCTGCAGCGTCTGCAACGAGGCAGCGACTGGGATGATTGCGGCGTGCTGCAACTGGCCTTCGACGCCAAGGAAGACCAGCGCCAGGCGCAATTGGCCGGCGCGTTCAGCGAAGAACTGGTGCAACGCCTGGATCGCCAGCAGGCCGAAGCCGTGGCCGGTATCGGCCTGCCCAGCGGCGGCCTGTTCTATCCCGAAGGCGGCTGGGTGCATCCGCCGGCGCTGTGCCACTGGCAGGCCGGGCAGCCGGGCGTGCGCCTGCTCGCCCACCACGAGGTGCTGCAACTGCGCCGGCACAACGGACAATGGCAAGCGCTCGATGGCCAGACCGTCCTGGCCGAGGCGCCGGTGGTAGTGCTGGCGGGGGCGGCGGAAATCCAGCGCTTCGACGGCAGTGCCGGCTTGCCGCTCAAGCGGATTCGCGGCCAGATCACCCGGCTGCCGGTGACCAGTGCCAGCCAGGCGCTGCAAACGGTGGTCTGTGCCGACGGCTACGTCGCCCCGCCACGGCATGGCGAACACACCCTGGGCGCCAGCTTCGACTTCCACAGCACCGACACCACGCCGACCGAAGCAGAACACCGCAGCAACCTGGAGCTGCTGCGGGAGATTTCCCCGGACCTCGCCGAGCGACTGGATATCGATCAGCAGGATCCGCGCCACCTGCAAGGCCGCGCGGCATTCCGCTGCACCAGTCCGGATTACCTGCCGCTGGTCGGGCCGCTGGCGGATGCCGAAGCCTTTGCCGAAACCTACGCCGCACTGGCGAAAAATGCCCGGCAGATTCCCGACCAGCCCTGCCCTTGGCTGGAAGGCCTGTATATCAACAGCGGGCATGGCTCGCGCGGGTTGATCACCGCGCCCTTGTGCGGCGAGCTGGTGGCGGCCTGGATCAATGGCGATGCCCTGCCGGTACCGCGGGAGATGGCCGAGGCCTGTCACCCCAACCGCTTCATGTTGCGCGAGCTCAAGCGCGGCAAGGCTTGAGGCCCAATCGCCGGCAACGCCGGCTCCCACAGGGTTGAGTGGCGCACACGAACCCTGTGGGAGCCGGCGTTGCCGGCGATGAGGCCCTCAAAAGCACCACTACCCCTCAAACCCCAACCAAAGCCTTATTCCATATCGATCTAAAACTCCCACCATCCCCACCGGTCAGTTCCTGAGTGCCCCGTTTTCGGGCACCTTCCCCAACGGCAAAACCGGTAAGGACTTATGTGCGGATTAGCTGGAGAGTTTCGTTTCACCCCTGTAGCCACCCCTTCGCGCCCGGCGGACCTCGCCGCGGTTGAGCGGATCACCCACCACCTGGCACCTCGCGGCCCCGATGCCTGGGGCTTTTTCAGCCAGGGCCCGATCGCCTTGGGCCATCGCCGCCTGAAGATCATGGACCTGTCCGACGGCTCAGCGCAGCCGATGGTCGACCAGAACCTGGGCCTGGCCCTGGCCTTCAACGGCGCCATCTACAACTTCCCGGAACTGCGCGCCGAGCTGGAAAGCCTCGGCTACGCCTTCTATTCCGATGGCGATACCGAAGTGCTGCTCAAGGGCTATCACGCTTGGGGCGAGCAACTGCTGCCACGCCTGAACGGCATGTTCGCCCTGGCCATCTGGGAGCGCGATACGCAGCAACTGTTCCTCGCCCGCGACCGCCTCGGCGTCAAGCCGCTGTACCTGTCGCGCAACAACGAGCGCCTGCGCTTCGCCTCGACCCTCCCTGCCCTGCTGCAAGGCGGCGATATCGACCCGGTGCTGGACCCGGTGGCGCTCAACCACTACCTGAACTTCCATGCCGTGGTCCCGGCGCCACGCACCCTGCTGGCCAATATCGACAAACTGCCGCCGGCCACCTGGATGCGCATCGACGCCCAGGGCCGCAGCCAGCAGCAGCAATGGTGGAGCCTGCATTACGGCCCGCGCACCGATGAACAGGACCTGACCCTGGAAGACTGGCGCGACCGCGTGCTCGACAGCACCCGCGAGGCCGTGGCGATCCGCCAGCGGGCGGCGGTGGATGTCGGCGTGCTGCTCTCCGGCGGCGTCGATTCCAGCCTGCTGGTCGGCCTGTTGCGCGAGGTCGGGGTCGATGACCTGTCGACCTTCTCCATCGGCTTCGAGGATGCCGGCGGCGAGCGCGGCGACGAGTTCCAGTACTCCGACCTGATCGCCAAGCACTACGGCACCCGCCATCACCAGTTGCGCATCGACGAGCGCGAGATCATCACCCAACTACCGGCGGCCTTCCGCGCCATGAGCGAGCCGATGGTCAGCCACGACTGCATCGCCTTCTACCTGCTGTCGCGGGAAGTGGCCAAGCATTGCAAGGTGGTGCAGAGCGGCCAGGGCGCCGACGAACTGTTCGCCGGTTACCACTGGTACCCGCAGGTGGACGGCGCCGCCGATCCGTTGGCGGCCTATCGTGCGGCCTTCTTCGACCGCAGCCACGACGAATACCGCAACACCGTGCAACTGCCCTGGCTCCTGGAGCAGGACGCCGCCGGCGACTTCGTCCGCCAGCACTTCGCCCAACCCGGCGCCGTTGATGCGGTGGACAAGGCCCTGCGCCTGGACAGCACGGTGATGCTGGTGGACGACCCGGTAAAGCGGGTCGACAACATGACCATGGCCTGGGGCCTGGAAGCGCGCACGCCGTTTCTCGATTACCGCCTGGTGGAGCTGTCGGCGCGCATCCCGGCGCGCTTCAAGCTGCCGGATGGCGGCAAGCAGGTGCTCAAGGAAGCGGCGCGGCTGGTGATCCCCAGCGAGGTGATCGACCGCAAGAAGGGTTACTTCCCGGTGCCCGGCCTCAAGCACCTGCAAGGCGCGACCCTGGACTGGGTGCGCGAGCTGCTGCTGGACCCGAGCCAGGATCGCGGGCTGTTCAACCCGGCGATGCTCGACCGCCTGCTCAGCGATCCGCACGGCCAGCTGACACCGCTGCGCGGCTCGAAACTCTGGCAACTGGCGGCCCTCAACCTGTGGCTCAGCGAACAAGGAATCTGACCGATGAAAGCCCACGCAACCGCCTACGGGCAACGCCTGCTGCGCGGCCAGGTGCCGTCCTACGAACGCCTGCAGGCGCGCCTGGCCGGCGAAGGCAGCGAACCGCACGACGAGCCGCGCTCGCTGCACTGCGGCTGGGGTCGCTTGCTGATCGGTCATACCTACGCCGAGCCCGGCCAACTCGCCGAGGCCCTGCTCGAAGAGCAGCCGGGCGAACGGGATATCGCCCTGTATGTTGCCGCACCGCAGCAGGTGCTGGCCCAGGCCCCGCACCAGCTGTTCCTCGACCCGTCCGACACCCTGCGCCTGTGGTTCAGCGATTACCGCCCGGCCAGCCGGGTGTTTCGCGGCTTCCGCATCCGCCGGGCGCAGAGCGACGAGGACTGGCTGGCGATCAACACCCTGTACCAGACCCGCAGCATGCTCCCGGTCAAGACCGAGTTGCTGACCCCGCGTCATCTCGGCGGGCCGGTGTACTGGCTGGCCGAGGACGAGGACAGCGGAGCGGTGATCGGCAGCGTGATGGGCCTCAACCACCTCAAGGCCTTCGCCGACCCGGAAGCCGGCAGCAGCCTCTGGTGCCTGGCCGTGGACCCGAACACCACCCGCCCGGGCGTCGGCGAAGTGCTGGTGCGGCACCTGGTCGAGCATTTCATGAGCCGTGGCCTGAACTACCTCGACCTCTCGGTGCTGCACGATAACCGCCAGGCCAAGCGCCTCTACGCCAAGCTGGGGTTCCGCAACCTGCCGACCTTCGCAGTCAAGCGCAAGAACGGTATCAACCAGCCGCTGTTTCTTGGTCCCGGTCCCCAGGACGGGCTCAACCCCTATGCACGGATCATCGTCGAGGAAGCCTACCGGCGCGGTATCGACGTGCAGGTGGATGACGCCGAAGGCGGCCTGTTCACCCTCAGCCATGGCGGGCGGCGGGTGCGCTGCCGCGAGTCGCTGAGCGACCTGACCAGCGCGGTGAGCATGACCCTGTGCCAGGACAAGCGCCTGACCCAGCGCACCCTCGCTGCGGCCGGGCTGGCCGTGCCGGCGCAGCAACTGGCGGGCAATGCCGACGACAACCTGGCCTTCCTCGAGGACCACGGCGCCCTGGTGGTCAAGCCGGTGGACGGAGAGCAAGGCAACGGTGTGGCGGTCAACCTCACCAGCCTCGACGAGGTCAACCACGCCATCGAACAGGCCCGGCGCTTCGACAGCCGGGTGTTGCTGGAAAGCTTCCACCCCGGCCTGGACCTGCGCATCGTGGTCATCGGTTTCGAGGTGGTGGCGGCGGCGATCCGTCACCCGGCGCAAGTGATCGGCGACGGCCAGCACAGCATCGGCCGCCTGATCGAGGCTCATAGCCGCCGACGCCAGGCGGCGACCGGTGGTGAAAGCCGCATCCCCAAGGACGACGAAACCCTGCGCACGTTGCAGGCCGCCGGCTTTGACTACGACAGCATCCTCCCCGCCGGCCAGCGCCTGGCAGTGCGGCGCACCGCCAACCTGCACACCGGCGGCTGCCTGGAGGACGTCACCGCGCGCCTGCATCCGGCCCTGGCCGAGGCGGCGATCCAGGCCGCCCGGGCCCTGGACATTCCGGTGGTCGGGCTGGACCTGATGGTCCGCGGCGCCGACCAGCCGGACTACGTATTCATCGAGGCCAACGAGCGCGCCGGCCTGGCCAACCACGAACCGCAACCCACTGCCGAACGTTTCGTCGACCTGCTGTTCCCCCACAGCCGGCCGACGTCCTGATCCACGAGTACCCGAGGAGTGCCCATGACTGCCCCGCTACCCGAACCGGACCTGAACTATCTGCAGAAAGTCCTTCTGGAAATGCTGGCGATCCCCAGTCCCACCGGCTTTACCGACACCATCGTGCGCTACGTCGCCGAACGCCTGGAAGAACTGGGCATCCCCTTCGAACTGACCCGGCGCGGCACCATCCGCGCCACCCTCAAGGGCCGCAAGAACTCCCCCGACCGTGCCGTCTCCGCGCACCTCGATACCATCGGCGCCAGCGTCCGCGCCCTGCAGGACAACGGCCGCCTCGGCCTGGCGGCGGTGGGCTGCTGGTCGAGCCGCTTCGCCGAAGGCAGCCGGGTCAGCATCTTCACCGACAACGGCGTGCTGCGCGGCAGCGTCCTGCCGTTGATGGCCAGCGGTCACGCCTTCAACACCGCGATCGACCAGATGCCGGTGAGCTGGGAGCACATCGAAGTGCGCCTGGACGCCTACTGCGCGACCCGCGCCGACTGTGAGTCGCTGGGGATCAATATCGGTGACTTCGTCGCCTTCGATCCGCTGCCGGAGTTCACCGAAAGCGGCCATATCAGCGCCCGCCACCTGGACGACAAGGCCGGCGTAGCGGCCTTGCTGGCGGCGCTCAAGGCGGTGGTGGAAAGTGGCCAGCAGCCGCAGATCGACTGTCACCCGCTGTTCACCATCACCGAGGAAACCGGCTCCGGCGCGGCGGGCGCCCTGCCCTGGGATGTCAGCGAATTCGTCGGCATCGACATCGCCCCGGTCGCCCCGGGCCAGCACTCCAGCGAACATGCGGTCAGCGTGGCCATGCAGGACTCGTCGGGGCCCTATGACTACCACCTGTCGCGGCACCTGCTGCACCTGGCCAACGAGCACAACCTGCCGGTGCGGCGCGACCTGTTCCGCTATTACTTCAGCGATGCCCACTCGGCGATTACCGCCGGGCACGATATCCGCACGGCGTTGCTGGCGTTCGGCTGCGATGCCACCCATGGCTACGAGCGCACCCATATCGACAGCCTGGCGGCGTTGAGTCGTTTGCTCGGGGCTTATCTGCTGAGTCCGCCGGTGTTTGCCGCGGATTCACAGCCGGCGGGGAGTTCGCTGGAGAGGTTCAGTCATCAGCTGGAGCATGATGCGCAGATGGAGAGTGATACGCGGTTGCCGACGGTGGATGAGGTGTTTGGTCGCAGGGATTGATTGGTCTTGAGGGCCTCATCGCTGGCAATCGGATCGCCGCCCGGCCAGCTCCCACAGGTTCGCGTACACCGCCGAACCTTGTGGGAGCCGGCGTTGCCGGCGATGAGGCCCTCAAGTGCAACAAAGCAGGTAGCATGTGCCATCAATTCACAGCAGACCCAGTCCCATGCTCATCCCCTACGACCAACTCGAAGCCGAAACCCTGACCCGCCTGATCGAAGACTTCGTCACCCGCGACGGCACTGACAACGGCGACGACACCCCGCTGGAAACCCGCGTCCTGCGCGTGCGCCAGGCGCTGGCCAAGGGGCAGGCGTTCATCCTCTTCGATATGGACAGCCAGCAGTGCCAGCTGCTGGCCAAGCACGACATCCCGAAAGAGCTGTTCGACTGATCAGCCGGCCTTCTGCTTGTCCATTTCCTCCGCCAGGCGCCGATAGATTTCGGCGCGATGGATTTCCACGTTGCGCGGCGCGCTGATACCGAAGCGCACGGTGCCGCCGTCCACGGAAATCACCTTGAGCTTGATGTCGTTACCGATGTTGATGACCTCGCCAATCTCGCGTCCTATGACCAGCATCGACAAATCCTCCTTGTTCGAGTGAATTCGGAGACTGGCTGTCGGCGTAGTCCACTTCAATGGTCCGATCGGTAAATAGAGCTGTCCTACAACATGAAAAGAAAGAGCCTACTGAAACTTCCTACAATCTCAGCCCGCGCTCTGTAGCCGAGGGCCCAGCAGGATCACCGTCGCCCCAACCACGCAAAGCAGTGCGCCGAGCCAGTCGCTGGTCAGCGGCCGGCCCTTCTCGACAAAGGCCAGCCACAGCAGCGAGGTGACGATATAGATCCCGCCATAGGCGGCGTAGGCACGGCCGGCATAGGCCGCCTCGACCCGGGTCAGGAGCAGGGCGAACAGGGTCAGGCTGAGCAGCGCCGGGGCGATCCACCAGGCGCTCTTGTCCAGCCGCAGCCACATATAGAAGGCGTAGCAGCCGGCGATCTCGAACACGGCGGCGAAGAAGAACAGCAGGTAGTTGAGCACAGGTATCCCCGGTACTGGCAAAACGCCGAGGATACCTGATGAGACGACTCAGGATTGGCTGGGACGGCCTTTCGCGCGCATTTTCTCGGCCATGCTGGCCATCTCGTCATAGAGCGCCTGCGGGTCGTGCTGCTTGAGGTGCCAGGCCATGCGCCCCTGCTCGTGGGGCAGGATCATGAACTGGCCGCGCTCGACCTCGCGGTAGATGTAGTCGGCGATATCCGCCGCGCTGATCGGCGAACTTTCCAGCAGCTTGCCGACCTGGGCCTTCATCGCCGGGGTCGGGCCGCGGAACGAGTCCAGCAGGTTGGTCTGGAAGAACGATGGGCAGACCACATGCACGTCCACCTCGAGCTGGCGCAGTTCCACCAGCAGGCTCTCGGAAAGCGCCACCACGCCGGCCTTGGCCACGTTGTAGTTGCTCATCGCCGGGCCCTGCATCAAGGCGGCCATGGAGGCGATGTTGATGATTCGCCCTTTGCTCCGTTCCAGCAGCGGCAGGAAGGCCTTGCAGCCCTTGACCACGCCCATCAGGTTGATCGCGATCTGCCAGTCCCAGTCCTCCAGGGACAGCTCGGCGAAGAAGCCACCCGAGGCGACGCCGGCGTTGTTGACGATCACATCGATGCCGCCGAGCTGTTCCTCGCAGGCCTGGGCCAGGGCGATCAGCTGGCTGTAGTCGCGCACGTCGCAGCGCTGGGTGAAGCCGTTGCCGCCGGCCTCGCGGACCATGGCCAGGGTCTGTTTCAGGCCTTCCTCGTTGACATCGCTCAATGCCAGTTGCCACCCCTCGCGGGCCCAGCGCAGGGCAATCTCGCGCCCCAATCCGGAGCCTGCGCCGGTGATCATCATGCGGTTCTGCATAGCACCTGCCTTGTCTGTTTCATGTCGGTGACGGGCAGTGTAGCGAAGGGTTTGCGCGGGCCCGACCGGTATCAGGTTGCTGAATGGTCGGGGCAAAGATCCGAGGCTTTTGCTGGCCTGAAGACCGTCATCGCTGGCAAGCCAGCTCCCACAAAGTCCGCGGCGTATTCGCCCCCTGTGGGAGCTGGCTTGCCAGCGATGACGCACGAGAGAGCAACCCGATTAAACTTTCTTCCCTGGCCCGCAATCACACTTATTAAGCGGACCTGAACAGCAGGTCTGCCCATCCGACCGAAACCAGAGGAATCCGTCATGGGCACAATTCTGATCATCATCCTGATCCTGCTGCTGATCGGCGGCCTGCCGGTCTTCCCGCACTCCAGAAGCTGGGGCTACGGGCCGTCCGGGGTCGTCGGGACCGTGCTGATCGTGCTGCTGATCCTGCTATTGCTCGGCTACATATGACCGGCGTCTGAATCGCAGGCAAAAAAAACGGCCCTTCTCAGGGCCGTTTTTTCATTGCCGGGGAACTATCAGTGCGAAACCGCACCGCTGGCGCCCAGGCCGGTCTGCGAACGGACGAACTGCGGGAAGAACAGCGCACGCTCGTCTTCGGCTGCCTTGGACTTGTCGGTGACCGAGAAGAACCAGATACCGACGAAGGCAATGATCATCGAGAACAGCGCCGGGTACTCGTACGGGTAGATCGGCTTCTCGTGGTGCAGGATCTGCACCCAGATGGTCGGGCCGAGGATCATCAGCGCCACGGCACTGATCAGGCCCATCCAGCCGCCGATCATGGCGCCACGGGTGGTCAGCTTCTTCCAGTACATCGAGAGCAGCAGTACCGGGAAGTTGCAGCTGGCGGCGATGGAGAACGCCAGGCCGACCATGAAGGCAATGTTCTGGCTTTCGAACAGGATGCCCAGGCCGATGGCCAGCACCGCCAGGGCGATGGTGGTGATCTTCGAAACGCGGATCTCGTCCTTCTCGTTGGCCTTGCCTTTGCGCCAGACGCTGGCGTACAGGTCGTGGGAAACCGCCGAAGCACCGGCCAGGGTCAGGCCGGCAACCACCGCGAGGATGGTGGCGAAGGCCACCGCCGAGATGAAGCCGAGGAAGATGCTGCCGCCTACCGCATCGGCCAGGTGCACCGCCGCCATGTTGTTGCCGCCGATCAGGGCGCCAGCAGCGTCCTTGAAGGCCGGGTTGGTGCTGACCAGGAGGATCGCGCCGAAGCCGATGATGAAGGTCAGGATGTAGAAGTAGCCGATGAAGCCGGTGGCGTAGAACACCGATTTACGGGCTTCCTTGGCGTCGCTCACAGTGAAGAAGCGCATCAGGATGTGCGGCAGGCCGGCGGTACCGAACATCAGCGCCAGGCCGAGGGAGAACGCCGAGATCGGGTCTTTCACCAGACCGCCAGGGCTCATGATCGCTTCACCTTTCGGGTGCACGGCGATGGCCTGGGAGAACAGCTGGCTGAAGTCGAAGTTGACGTGCTTCATCACCATCAGCGCCATGAAGCTGGCACCGGAGAGCAGCAGCACGGCCTTGATGATCTGCACCCAGGTGGTCGCCAGCATGCCGCCGAACAGCACGTACAGGCACATCAGGATGCCGACCAGGATCACCGCGACGTGGTAGTCGAGACCGAACAGCAGCTGGATCAGCTTGCCGGCGCCGACCATCTGGGCGATCAGGTAGAAGGCCACCACCACCAGCGAACCGGAGGCGGACAGGGTGCGGATTTCCTTCTGCCCGAGGCGGTAGGACGCCACGTCGGCGAAGGTGTATTTGCCCAGGTTGCGCAGGCGTTCGGCAATCAGGAAGAGAATGATCGGCCAGCCGACAAGGAAGCCGATCGAGTAGATCAGGCCGTCGTAGCCGGAGGTGAACACCAGGGCGGAAATACCCAGGAAGGACGCCGCGGACATGTAGTCGCCGGCGATCGCCAGGCCGTTCTGGAAGCCGGTGATCTTGCCGCCGGCGGCGTAGTAGTCGGACGCCGAGTTGTTCTTTTTCGAGGCCCAGTAGGTGATGCACAGGGTCAGGCCGACGAAGGCGACGAACATGATGATCGCCGCGACGTTCAGCGGTTGCTTCTGCACCTCGCCGGTGAGGGCGTCGGCGGCCCAGACGGCGGGTGCGAACGCGCCGATGGCCAGGGTTGCCAGTACACGCCGGATCATTGCTGAACCTCCTTGAGGATTGCGTTGTTCAGCTCGTCGAACTCACCGTTGGCACGACGTACGTAGATACCGGTGAGGACGAAAGCCGAGAGGATCAGACCCACGCCCAGGGGGATGCCCCAGGTGATCGAAGAGTCAGGGCTGATCTTGGTACCCAGGATCTGGGGACCGTAGGCAATCAGGAGAATGAAAGCAGAGTAGAGGCCGAGCATGATCACCGAGAGAATCCAGGCGAATCGTTCCCGTTTTGACACCAGCTCCTTGAACCGCGGGCTGTTTTGTATCGAGAGGTAAATGCTGTCGTTCATTGTTTTTGTCCTCGCAGCACAGATTAGGTAGAACCCGTCACCACTTTATGCTGCCCATGGACGCACTCCAGACGACCTTAGTCTTAGATGTAAAAGTCTTTTGCGAAGTTGGTAACAGCCCCGAAACACAAGGGCCGCCCGCCGGAAAATCCGGGGGGCGGCCCTGCAAGGCTCAGGATAGAGGCATAAAGCCACTATGCGATGGGTTATTTAGCGGTCCACTCGGCAACGCGCTCGGGGTGCTTGGCGACCCAGTCCTTGGCGGCGGCATCGGGCTTTGCGCCCTCTTGAATGGCCAACATGACCTCGCCGATCTCGTCCTTCGACTGCCAGGAGAACTTCTTCAGGAACTCGGCCACTTCCGGCGCCTTGGTCGCCAGTTCCTTGCTGCCGATGCTGTTGACGGTTTCAGCGGCGCCGTACACGCCTTTCGGGTCTTCGAGGAAGCGCAGTTTCCACTTGGCGAACATCCAGTGCGGCACCCAGCCGGTCACCGCGATGGACTGCTGCTTGGCGTAGGCGCGACCCAGTTCGGCGGTCATCGCCGCGCCGGAGCTGGCCTGCAGCTTGTAGCCGGTCAGGTCGTAGTCCTTGATCGCCTGGTCGGTCTTGAGCATCACGCCGGAGCCGGCATCGATACCGACGATCTTGTTCTTGAAGCTGTCATCGGTCTTCAGGTCGGCGACCGATTGCGCCTTGACGTACTCAGGCACGATCAGGCCGATCTTGGCGTCCTTGAAGTTGGGGCCGTAGTCGACCACGTTGTCCTTGTTCTTCGCCCAGTAGTCGCCGTGAGTGACAGGCAGCCAGGCCGAGAGCATGGCATCGAGTTTACCGGTGGCCACGCCCTGCCACATGATCCCGGTCGCCACAGCCTGGACTTTCACGTCGTAGCCCAGCTTCTGTTTGATGACCTCGGCGGCCACATGGGTAGTCGCCACACTGTCGGCCCAGCCATCGACGTAGCCGATACTCACTTCCTTGGCCATCGCCGTCACGGCGCTCATTGCCAATACCAGGGCGGTGCCCGCCCCCAGGAGTCGTCGCATTTTCATCAAAGCTTCCCCTTGTCACTTCACGGATAGTCATGCCCCGACGGTGTTCGGGCCACGTCTTGTTCTGGTGCACGGCGCCCCCTTCACGCCCCAACCACTGAACCGCGACCGCCATCAGTGGAGTACTGATGCGTCCATCATCAACCTCGACCGACGACGGACCTGATCTGTCAGCGACCTCGAAACATCGAGAAACGACACCAGATTGCCAGCACCGCCAGCAATCACGGGGGCCACGAAAAATCCCGCCCGAACTTTGCATGGCAAGGGCAAACGCGGGGAGGTTTGCGGGTAGTATTGGCGGCTTTGTCACCTCAGCCGGAACGCTCCATGTCCTCGACTGCCCGCTTTGCGCTGCCGCCTTACCTGTTCGCCTGCCTGCTCGGCCTGTTCGCCCTCGCCGGGCTCTGGTACGGGCTCGGCAAGCCGGTGGTGTTGCCCGACGCCGCCAGTGCCACGCACAAATTGCAGTGCGCTTCCTACACACCGTTCGACAAGGACCAATCGCCTTTCGACCAGCCCTTCACCCTGCGCCCGGAGCGCATCGACGCCGACCTGGCGCTGCTGTCGAAACGCTTCGAGTGCATCCGCACCTACTCCATGACCGGGCTCGAAGGCATTCCCGCCATCGCCCGCAAACACGGGCTGAAGGTCATGCTGGGGGCCTGGGTCAACGGCAATCCGGCGGATACCGACAAGGAAATCCGCGCCCTGATCGCCTCGGCCAACGCCAACCCGGACGTGGTCAGCGCAGTGATCGTCGGTAACGAAACCCTGCTGCGCAAGGAAGTCACCGGCGACCGCCTGGCGGCGCTGATCGCCGAGGTGAAGAGCCAGGTCAAGGTGCCGGTGACCTACGCCGATGTCTGGGAATTCTGGTTGCAGCATCCGCAGATCGCCCCGGCGGTGGACTTCCTCACCATTCATCTGCTGCCCTACTGGGAAGACGACCCGCGCGGTATCGACGATGCCCTGGCCCATGTCGGCGAAATCCGCCAGCAATTCGGCAAGCAGTTCGCGCCCAAGGACATCCTGATCGGCGAGACCGGCTGGCCCAGCGAAGGTCGCCAGCGGGAAACCGCGGTGCCGAGCCGGGTCAACGAAGCGCGCTTCATTCGCGGCTTCGTGGCCATGGCCGAGGAGCACGGCTGGCACTACAACCTGATCGAAGCCTTCGACCAGCCGTGGAAGCGCGCCAGCGAAGGTGCGGTCGGCGGTTACTGGGGGCTGTATGACGCCGACCGGCAGGACAAGGGCGTGCTGGAAGGGCCGGTCAGCAACCTGCCGTTCTGGCCGCAATGGTTGATCGCCAGTGGCGTGCTGTTCTTCGTCACCCTGGTGCTGGCGGGGCCGGTGCGCACTGCGCGCAACGCCCTGGCGCTGCCGCTGCTGGCGGCGCTCGGTGCGGCGAGCATCGGCTTGTGGGGCGAGCTGGCGCGGACCAATGCGCGCTTTGCCGGCGAATGGCTGTGGGTGGCCTTGCTGGTGGGCTTGAACCTGATCGTGCTGGCACACGGCGCGCTGGCGTTGTCGGCGCGGGATGGCTGGCGTGAGCGGGCCTTTGCCTGGCTGGAAGCGCGGGGCGCCTGGTGGGTGCTGGCGGCGGGCTTTGCCGCGGCGGTGAGCATGCTGGCGCTGGTGTTCGATCCACGTTACCGCAGCTTCCCGAGTGCCGCGTTCGTGGTGCCGGCGCTGGTTTACCTGGCGCGCCCGGTGCGGGTGGCGCGGGGCGAGGTGGCGCTGCTGACCTTGATCGTCGGCGCGGGGATTGCGCCGCAGCTGTATCGGGAAGGGTTGTTGAGCCAGCAGGCGTGGGTGTGGGCCTTCGTCAGCGTGGCGATGACCGTGGCCCTGTGGCGTTGCCTGAGAACCCGATAGTTCTTTCGGGCCTCATCGCTGGCAAGGCCAGCTCCCACAGGTCCAGCGGTGCACGCGGTCCTTGTGGGAGCTGGCCTTGCCAGCGATGAGGCCCTCTAATCCACTACAAAAACCGTAGGCTCAGCGAGTCCGGCGAACCAGACGCAACCCCGCCAGCACCACGGTGAACACCGCAATACTCGCGGTATACAGCACCAACGCCGGAATCCCCGCCGCCAGCGCCAGCACCGCCAGCCACCAGCCGGCCTTGCGCGGCACCAGGGTTGCCAGAACCGCCAGCCCCAAGCCGATCCACGCCAGAATCCTGAAGTGAATGGTCAAGCCCAGGGCAGAGCGCACCGAGCACTCCCACACCTGCACCTGCGCCGAGCACACCCCAACCCACTGCGGATCCTCCATGAAGCCATAGCGCACCGCATAACTGGCGGCCAGCCACAGCGGGATGAACAGCAGCAAGGCGATCAGTGGCAAGCGCTGGGACATGGGTCACTCCAAAGTCAGAAAAATCGCCGGCCAGCATAATCCCTCAGGCCGTCTGCGCAAGGCGAAAGCGCCGGCCTGGGCTATTTTTATCCCCAGGATAAATGGAACCAATTGTTGCAACGGCCAAAGCGGGCGCGGCAACATTCGGGACAACAAAGACAGTGGCACTTGGCAACTTCTTTAGTAATGGAAGTGTCCTAGGCTGCATCGTGCTTTTTGCCTTTTTCCGGGGACCCGTCATGTTTCGACCACTGCGCCTCGCTGCCCTGCTGGGCGGCCTACTGTTGAGTGCGGCCGCGTCGGCGGCGGATATCGATGCCGCCAGCTATGGCTATCCGCTGACCAACCCCTTCGAGGCGACCATCGCCACCACGCCGCCGGACCTGCGTCCCGAGCTGCCCACGGACGATGACATCACCCAGAACGACTACACCCTCAACCTGCGCCCGGAACGGGAGTTCATCCTGCCGGACAATTTCTGGCCGGTGAAGAAGCTCACCTACCGCCTGGCCCGCCAGGACCACGAGGCGCCGCTGATCTTCCTGATCGCCGGGACCGGCGCACCGTTCAATGCCAGCATCAACGAATACCTCAAGCGCCTGTACTACAAGGCCGGCTTCCACGTGGTGCAGTTGTCCTCACCGACCAGCTACGACTTCATGAGCGCCGCCTCGCGCTTCGCCACGCCCGGCGTCAGCACCGAGGACGCCGAAGACCTGTACCGGGTCATGCAGGGCGTGCGCGCCCAGCACCCACGCCTGCCGGTCAGGGAGTTCTACCTCAGCGGCTACAGCCTCGGCGCCCTCGACGCGGCCTTCGTCGCCCACCTCGACGAGACCCGGCGCAGCTTCAACTTCAAGCGCGTGCTGCTGCTCAACCCGCCGGTGAACCTGTACACCTCGATCAGCAACCTCGACCGCCTGGTGCAGACCGAGGTCAAGGGCGTGACCAGCCACACCACCTTCTATGAGCTGATCCTCAACAAGCTGACCCGCTACTTCCAGCAGAAGGGCTATATCGACCTCAACGACGCCCTGCTCTACGACTTCCAGCAATCGCGCCAGCACCTGTCCAACGAGCAGATGGCCATGCTGATCGGCAGTTCGTTCCGCTTCTCCGCCGCCGATATCGCCTTCACCTCGGACCTGATCAACCGCCGCGGCCTGATCATCCCGCCGAAATTCCCGATCACCGAGGGCAGCAGCCTGACGCCGTTCTTCAAGCGCGCCCTGCAATGCGACTTCGACTGCTACCTGACCGAGCAGGTGATCCCCATGTGGCGCGCCCGTACCGACGGCGGCAGCCTGTTGCAACTGATCGACCAGGTCAGCCTGTATGCCCTGAAGGACTACCTGAGCACCTCGGACAAGATCGCCGTGATGCACAACGCCGACGACCTGATCCTCGGCCCCGGCGATATCGGTTTCCTGCGCAAGACCTTCGGCGACCGGCTGACCCTGTACCCCCATGGCGGCCATTGCGGCAACCTCAATTACCGCGTCAACGCCGACGCCATGCTGGAGTTCTTCCGTGGTTAAACCTCTGCTGATCACCGCCCTGCTGTTGTCCGCCGTCCCGGCCTTCGCCGACGAACCGGCACCTGCGGCCAGCGTGCTGGATACCGACGGCTTCACCGAGCCGCTGAAGGAACTGAAGTTCAACCCCGGCCTGGACCAGCGCGAGTTCGAACGTGCCACCCTCAATGCCCTTGAGGTCTACGACCCGCTGGAGTCGTGGAACCGCCGGGTCTATCACTTCAACTACCGCTTCGACCAATGGGTGTTCCTGCCGGTGGTCAACGGCTACCGCTACGTCACCCCGGAATTCGTGCGCAGCGGCGTGAGCAATTTCTTCAGCAACCTGGGCGACGTACCGAACCTGCTCAACAGCCTGTTGCAGTTCAAGGGCAAACGCTCGCTGGACATCACCGCGCGCCTGCTGATGAACACCACCATCGGTGTGTTCGGCCTGTGGGACCCGGCGGCGAAGATGGGCATCCCGAAACAGAACGAAGACTTCGGCCAGACCCTCGGCGTGTGGGGCGTGCCCAGTGGTGCGTACCTCGTACTGCCGATCCTCGGCCCGTCGAACCTGCGTGACACCGGCGGGCTGGTGGTGGACTACGGTGCGGAGAACCAGATCAACTTCCTCAATGTCGCCGAGGTCAGCAATGACCACCCGGAAATCTGGGCGCTGCGCATGGTCGACAAGCGCTACACCACCAACTTCCGCTATGGCCAGATGAACTCGCCGTTCGAGTACGAGAAGGTACGCTACGTCTATACCGAGTCGCGCAAGTTGCAGATCGCCGAATAAGAAGGCTGCACTTACCCTGTGGGAGCGGGTTTACCCGCGATGGCGCTGGTGAACCCACTGGCGCTATCGCGGGTGAACCCGCTCCCACAGGGTACTGAGCCCCGCTCTTACTCAGTTGTGATGCCCAGCCAATCCAAGGAAGTTGCATAGCTGAGCGCGCTTGGCCAGCGCATCCCGCCGTCCCAGCTCGATCAACTCGCTGCAATAGGCGGCTTCGAACAACAGATAGCTGAGCACCCCTGCCCCACTGGTCTTGGTCGCCCCCGGCCCACGCAGGAACAGGCGTAGCGCCGCCGGCAGTTCACGGCGATGGCGGGCGGCGATCTCGTCCAGCGGCTGGCTCGGCGCGACCACCAGGACTTCCACCGGCGCCAGGCCAAGACGCTGGGGATGGGTCTGGTTCGGAATCAGATGACTGAGATGGTTGAGACGCTGGAGCAATTCCAGGTCGTCTTCGAGGCTGTCGATAAAGGTGCTGTTGAGCAGATGCCCGCCGATCTGCGCCAGGGTCGGCGGCCGACCGCTGTAGATCCGCGCCTGCGGCGTGGCATCCGCCGGCCCCCGTGGGTTGCCGCTGACCCCCACCACGAGGATGCGATTGGCGCCCAGGTGCAGCGCCGGGCTGATCGGCGCCGACTGGCGGACCGCGCCGTCACCGTAATATTCGTGCCCCAGCTTGACCGGGGCGAACAGCAGCGGGATCGCCGAACTGGCCAGCAAGTGCTCGATACTCAGGCGGGTCGGCAGGCCGATGCGCCGGTGGCGCAGCCAGGGATCGATGGCACCGCGGCCTTGATAGAAGGTCACCGCCTGCCCGGAGTCGTAGCCGAAGGCGGTCACCGCCACGGCGCGCAGGTGGCGCTGCTCGATGGCCTGGCCAATGCCGTTGAGGTCCAGGTGCTCGTTCAGCAGGCCGCGCAATGGAGAACTGTCGAGCAGCGCCACCGGCACCTGGCGGCCAAGCCCCAGCAGGCTGTGGCCGACGAAGCGACTGGCCTGGCGCATCACCCCCGGCCAATCGCTGCGCAGCACCTGGTGGCTGCGAAAGCCCTGCCAGAAGCTGGTCAGGCGACGGATCGCCTCGGCGAAATGCAGGGCGCCGCTGGCCAGGGTCACCGCATTGATCGCCCCGGCCGAGGTGCCGACGATCACCGGAAAGGGATTGGCCGCGCCTTGCGGCAGCAGGTCGGCGATGCCCGCCAGGACCCCGACCTGATAGGCAGCACGGGCGCCGCCGCCGGAAAGGATCAGGCCGGTGACCGGTTCTGCTGCTGCCATGCACGTACTCCCTGGAATGAAGGATGAAGCCTGCTTACTTCTTGTACAGCTTCGGCTCTCCCAGCGGCCGCGACTTGAAGCGCCGGTGCGCCCACAGGTACTGCTCCGGGCATTCGCGCAGGGCCTGCTCGATCCACTGGTTGATGCGCAGGCAGTCGGCCTCCTCGGTTTCCCCCGGGAAGTCCTCGAGCGGCGGGTGGATCACCAGGCGATAGCCGCTGCCATCGGCAAGGCGCTCCTGGGTGAAGGGAATGACCCTGGCCCGGCCCAGGCGGGCGAACTTGGTCGTGGCGGTGACCGTCGCCGCCTGGATGCCGAACAGCGGCACGAACAGGCTCTGCTTGGCGCCATAGTCCTGGTCCGGCGCGTACCAGATAGCGCGGCCGGCGCGCAGCAGCTTGAGCATGCCGCGCACGTCCTCGCGCTCCACCGCCAGGGAATCGAGGTTGTGGCGCTCGCGACCACGGCGCTGGACGAAGTCGAACAGGGCGTTCTTGTGCTCGCGGTACATGCCATCGATGGTGTGTTCCTGGCCGAGCAGCGCGGCGCCGATCTCCAGGGTGGTGAAGTGCAGGGCCATCAATATGGCACCCTGGCCATCACGCTGCGCGGCCTGCAGGTGCTCCAGCCCTTCGATGTGCGCCAGGCGCGCCAGACGGGCCTTTGGCCACCACCAGCTCATGGCCATTTCGAAGAAGGCGATGCCGGTGGAAGCGAAATTTTCCTTGAGCAGACGGGTTCGCTCGACGGACGGCAATTCCGGGAAGCACAGCTCCAGGTTGCGCGCCGCGATCGCCCGGCGCGCACCGGCCACGCGGTACATCACCGCGCCCAGGGCACGGCCGATCCCCAGCAAAACCGGGTACGGCAGCTGCACGATCAGCCAGAGCAGGCCGAGCCCCAGCCACAGCGGCCAGAAACGCGGGTGCAGGAAGTAACGACGAAAACGCGGGCGATCCATTCAAGATTCCGGAAAGAAAAAGGCCGGGCATTCTACAACGGTTCGGCGCGGGTTGCGGCTAACCGGCGTTCTCGTTATAAGTCTGGGCACTTTTCGCAACAAAGCCGCCTCGACTTAGACCATGAGCCAAAGCCAGACGCCAGACCAAGCCCACGTGTTCCAGCTCAAGGGCAGCATGCTCGCCATCACCGTGCTCGAGCTTGCCCGCAACGACCTCGAAGGACTCGACCGGCAACTGGCGGCCAAGGTCGCCCAGGCGCCGAACTTCTTCAGCAACACGCCGCTGGTGCTGGCGCTGGACAAGCTGCCGGCCGGCGAAGGCAGCGTCGACCTGCCAGGCATGATGCGCATCTGCCGTCAGCATGGCCTGCGTACCCTGGCCATCCGCGCCAGTCGTATCGAGGACATCGCCGCCGCCATCGCCATCGATCTGCCGGTGCTGCCGCCTTCCGGCGCCCGCGAGCGGCCGGTGGATCCGGTGGAAATCGAGCCGGTGAAAAAGCCCGAGCCAGCCCCCGCGCCACCGCCTCCGCCGCCGGAGCCGGCGGTGCGTCCGACCAAGATCATCACCGCGCCTGTACGCGGCGGCCAACAGATCTATGCTCAGGGGGGCGACCTGGTCGTCGTATCGGCGGTCAGTCCGGGTGCGGAACTTCTCGCCGATGGCAATATCCATGTGTACGGGCCAATGCGCGGACGCGCCCTCGCCGGTATCAAGGGCAACACCAAGGCACGGATTTTCTGCCAGCAGATGACCGCCGAGCTGGTTTCGATCGCCGGGCAGTACAAGGTCTCCGAAGACCTGCGCCGCGATCCGCTGTGGGGGGCCGGCGTGCAGGTCAGCCTGTCCGGGGACGTGTTGAACATCACCCGCCTTTAACGGATACTGCCGCCATTTTCCGTGCAACTTTAGTCAGTTAGTTGCCGTTTTTTTGCATTTTAGGACCGCACGTCCTTTTTCATCATTTTTAGGGGTGATACACCTTGGCCAAGATTCTCGTGGTTACTTCCGGCAAGGGTGGTGTGGGCAAGACCACCACCAGTGCCGCCATCGGTACCGGCCTCGCGCTGCGCGGGCACAAGACTGTGATCGTCGACTTCGACGTCGGCCTGCGTAACCTCGACCTGATCATGGGCTGCGAACGCCGCGTGGTGTACGACTTCGTCAACGTGGTCAACAACGAGGCCAACCTGCAGCAAGCCCTGATCAAGGACAAGCGCCTGGAGAACCTCTACGTGCTGGCCGCCAGCCAGACCCGTGACAAGGACGCGCTGACCCAGGAAGGCGTCGAGAAGGTCCTGATGGAACTGAAGGAGACCTTCGACTACGTGGTCTGCGACTCCCCGGCCGGCATCGAGAAGGGCGCGCACCTGGCGATGTACTTCGCCGACGAAGCCATCGTCGTGACCAACCCCGAAGTGTCCTCGGTCCGCGACTCCGACCGCATGCTCGGCCTGCTGGCCAGCAAGTCGCGCCGCGCCGAGCGCAACGAAGACCCGATCAAGGAACACCTGCTGATCACCCGTTACCACCCCGAGCGCGTGAGCAAGGGCGAGATGCTCGGCGTCGAAGACGTCAAGGAAATCCTCTCCGTCGCGCTGCTGGGTGTCATTCCCGAATCCCAGGCCGTGCTCAAGGCCTCCAACCAGGGCGTCCCGGTCATCCTCGACGACCAGAGCGATGCCGGCCAGGCGTACAGCGACACTGTCGACCGCCTGCTGGGCAAAACCGTGGAACACCGGTTCCTCGACGTACAGAAGAAGGGATTCTTCGAGCGCCTGTTTGGAGGCAATTGAACCATGAACCTTTTTGACTTCTTTCGTGCCAGCAAAAAACAGAGTTCCGCATCGGTTGCGAAAGAGCGTCTACAGATCATCGTGGCGCACGAGCGCGGACAGCGCAGCACCCCGGACTACCTGCCAGCCCTGCAGCAAGAACTGCTGGAAGTGATCCGCAAGTACGTCAACATCGGCAACGATGACGTGCAGGTGGCGCTGGAGAACCAGGGCAGCTGCTCGATTCTCGAACTCAACATCACCCTGCCCGAACGCACCTGAGCGTCTGCGGGTAACCTGCCACGGCGGCGGCCGGGCCCGGGCTCTACAGTCCGGGTCCGGCCGCCGCCGTTGGCATTTGCAGAGAACACGCAATGCCGCTGTCCAACGTCGAGATCCTTTACCAGGATGACGCCATCCTGGTGATCAACAAGCCCACCCTGCTGCTCTCCGTGCCTGGCCGGGCCGAAGACAACAAGGACTGCCTGATCACCCGCCTGCAGGAAAACGGCTACCCCGACGCCCTGATCGTCCACCGCCTGGACTGGGAAACCTCGGGGATCATCCTGCTGGCGCGCGATGCCGACAGTCATCGCGAACTGTCGCGGCAGTTCCACGACCGCGAGACCGAGAAGGCCTATACCGCCCTGTGCTGGGGCCAGCCGGAACGCGACAGCGGCAGCATCGACCTGCCGTTGCGCTACGACCCGCCCACCAAGCCGCGGCACGTGGTGGATCACGAGCAAGGCAAGCATGCGCTGACTTTCTGGCGCATCGTCGAACGCTGCGGCGATCACTGCCGGGTCGAACTCACCCCGATCACCGGGCGTTCGCACCAGTTGCGCGTGCATATGCTGTCGATCGGGCATCCGTTGCTGGGCGATCGCCTGTACGCCAACCCGGAGGCCCTGGCGGCCCATGAGCGGCTGTGCCTGCATGCCTCGATGCTGAGCTTTACCCATCCGGTGACTGGCGAGCGGCTCAAATTCGAGTGTCCTGCGCCGTTCTGAAGGGCCTCATCGCCGGCAACGCCGGCTCCCACAAGGATCGTGTACACCGCTGCAACCTGTGGGAGCCGGCTTTGCCGGCGATGGACCGCAAAGCGGTCCCAACGAGCGCATCATCTGCGCTAAAATCGCGCCCACTGCCGTCTGGAGTGACTTATGCGCGACGCCCTGAACCAAGGCCTGATTGAATTCCTCAAAGCCTCTCCCACGCCCTTCCATGCCACCGCCAGCCTGGCCAAGCGCCTCGAAGCCGCCGGCTACCAGCGCCTGGACGAGCGCGACAGCTGGGCCACGGTGCCTGGTGGTCGCTATTACCTGACCCGCAACGACTCTTCGATCATCGCCATCAAGCTCGGCCGCCATTCGCCGCTGCTCGACGGTATCCGCCTGGTCGGCGCCCACACCGACAGCCCATGCCTGCGGGTCAAGCCGCAGCCCGAGCTGCAGCGTCAGGGTTTCTGGCAACTGGGTGTGGAAGTCTACGGTGGCGCCCTGCTCGCCCCCTGGTTCGACCGCGACCTGTCCCTGGCCGGCCGCGTCACCTTCCGTCGTGACGGCAAGGTGGAAAGCCAACTGGTCGACTTCAAGCTGCCGATCGCGGTGATCCCCAACCTGGCGATCCACCTCAACCGCACCGCCAACGAAGGCTGGGCGATCAACCCGCAGACCGAGCTGCCACCGATCCTGGCCCAGGTCGCCGGTGACGAGCGCGTCGACTTCCGCGCCCTGCTTACCGAGCAACTGGCCCGTGAACACGGCCTCAACGCCGACGTGGTGCTGGATTACGAGCTGAGTTTCTACGACACCCAGCCCGCCGCCCAGATCGGCCTGCACGGCGAGTTCATCGCCGGTGCGCGCCTCGACAACCTGCTGTCCTGCTACGCCGGCCTGCGCGCCTTGCTCGATGCCGACAGCGACGAGACCTGCGTGCTGGTATGCAACGACCACGAGGAAGTCGGCTCCTGCTCGGCCTGCGGCGCCGACGGCCCGATGCTCGAACAGACCCTGCGCCGCCTGCTGCCGGACGGCGACGAGTTCGTCCGCACCATCCAGCGCTCGCTGCTGGTGTCGGCGGACAACGCCCACGGCGTACACCCCAACTACGCCGAGAAGCACGACGGCAACCACGGGCCCAAGCTCAACGCCGGCCCGGTGATCAAGGTCAACAACAACCAGCGCTACGCCACCAACAGCGAAACCGCCGGCTTCTTCCGCCACCTGTGCATGGCCGAGGAAGTCCCGGTGCAAAGCTTCGTGGTGCGCAGCGACATGGGTTGCGGCTCGACCATCGGCCCGATCACCGCCAGCCACCTGGGCGTGCGCACCGTCGATATCGGCCTGCCGACCTTCGCCATGCACTCGATCCGCGAGCTGTGCGGCAGCCAGGACCTCGCCCACCTGGTCAAGGTGCTGACCGCCTTCTACCGCAGCCGCGAGCTGCCCTGAGTCACTGCGGGGCGCTCTGCCCCGCGGTTTTCCACCAGCGCGAGCGGCCCCGTTCGCGCTGTCTGTGACACCGGTCAACCCCGCCCCGTCATTTAGCGCCTATGCTCAAGCCTGAAATTTCCCAGGAAACAGAAGGACCTTGCGCATGTCCGCGTTCCACTCGATGTTCCTCCCGGTGCTCGCCGGCCTGATCCTGCTGACCATCGGCTTCACCAAGCGCGACAGCAACTGGGGCGTGCTGCTGATGTGGGTCGGCATGTTGTCGATACTCGGCATCATGGTGTGGAAGATCCTGGAAAAACTGACCTGAGAAATCCTCTACACTGCGCCGATTACCTGCGTTCGAGGTTGATCGTCCAGTGCCTGCCGTTCTCCGTTATCTCGCCCTGTCGCTGTTTCTCTTCGCCAGCATTGGCCAGGCCCAGGCGGTCAGCCTGCCCGGCCTGCTCGGCAGCGGCAGCGCCACCCAGCCGCAACCCAGCGAGCCGCTGGACAAATCCCTCGACCAGGTCATCACCACCCTGGAAAACGACCAGCAGCGCACGCGCCTGCTGGAAGACCTGAAGAAACTCCGCGACAGCACCCGCCAGGCCCAACCGCAACCCGAGCAGGGCGTGCTGGGCCTGATCGGCGGCACCCTGGCCGAGCTGGAAAAGCAGTTCAGCGGCGAGGCCAGCCCGTTCAAGCGCTGGGCCGACGAGATGGAACTGGCGGGCATCGAACTGGCCGCGCTCAAGGTGCCGGTGCAGCAATGGCCGGGGCTGCTGTTCGGCTTCATCGCCATCCTCGCCCTGTGGAGCCTGCTGGCCTACGCCCTGAACTGGGCCGGGCACCGCCTGCGCCTGCGCTTCGGCCTGACCGAAGAACTGCCCCAGCACCCGCGCACCTGGGACCTGGCACGCTTCGCCCTGCGCAAACTCGGCCCCTGGCTGGTGGCGCTGATCATCACCGTGTACCTGAGCTTCGCCCTGCCCTCGTCCCTCGGCAAATCCATGGCCATGGTCATCGCCTATGCCCTGGTGGTGGGCACGCTGTTCTCGGCCATCTGCGTGATCGCCTTCTCCCTGCTCGACGGCCCGCACCGCCACCGCGCCCTGCATATCCTGCGGCACCGGGCGTTCCGTCCGCTGTGGCTGATCGGCAGCTTCGCCGCCTTCGGCGAGGCGATGAACGACCCGCGCCTGTACCTCGCCCTCGGCACCCACCTGGCCCACGCCCTGGCGACCCTGGCCAATATCCTCGCGGCGCTGTCCACGGCCTTGTTCATCCTGCACTTCCGCCGCCCCATCGCCCACCTGATCCGCAACCAGCCCCTGGCCCAGCGCCTCAAGCGCAAGGCCCTGAGCGACACCATCGAGATCCTCGGCAGTTTCTGGTGGCTGCCGGCACTGGTGCTGGTGGCGATCTCGCTGTTCGCCACCTTCGTCTCCGCCGGCGACACCAGCACCGCGCTACGCCAGTCGCTGATGTGCACCGTGCTGGTGATCCTGTGCATGGTCATCAATGGCCTGGTGCGCCGTCATGCCCTCAAGCCGCGCCGTGCCAACCGTCGCCAGGCGGTGTACGCCGAACGCCTGCGCGGCTTCGGCTATACCCTGGTGCATATGGCCGTATGGCTGGCCTTCATCGAACTGGGCCTGCGGGTGTGGGGCTTCTCGCTGGTCGGCTTCGCTGAAGGTGAGGGCCACGAAGTTGCCGTGCGCCTGGGCGGGCTGGCCGGCACCCTGATTGCCGCCTGGCTGGTATGGATCCTCGCCGATACCGCCGTGCACCACGCCCTGACCCGCTCGCGCAAAGGCCTGGCCAATGCCCGGGCGCAGACCATGATGCCGCTGATCCGCAACGTGCTGTTCGTCGCCATCGCCATCATCGCCCTGATCATCGCCCTGGCGAACATGGGCATGAACGTCACCCCGCTGCTTGCCGGTGCCGGCGTCATCGGCCTGGCCATCGGCTTTGGTGCACAGTCGCTGGTGGCCGACCTGATCACCGGGCTGTTCATCATCATCGAGGACTCCCTGGCCATCGACGACTACGTCGATGTCGGCGGCCACCTCGGTACCGTCGAGGGCCTGACCATCCGCACCGTGCGCCTGCGCGACATCGACGGCATCGTCCATACCATTCCGTTCAGCGAGATCAAGAGCATCAAGAACTACTCCCGGGAGTTCGGCTACGCGATCTTCCGCATCGCCATCCCGCACAGCATGAACATCGACCAGGCCATCGCCCTGATCCGTGATGTGGGGCAGAAGATGCGCACCGATCCCCTGCAGCGACGCAATATCTGGTCGCCGCTGGAGCTGCAGGGAGTGGAGAGTTTCGAATCCGGCTCGGCGGTGCTACGGGCGCGCTTCAAGACTGCGCCGATCAAGCAGTGGGAGGTGTCCCGGGCCTTCAACCTGGCGCTCAAGCGCCAGCTCGACGAGGCCGGCCTGGACCTGGCCACCCCGCGTCTGTCGGTGCAGGTGCTGACCACCGCCGGCGGCGCCGTGGCCGGCAGCAGCGAAAAGGCTTAACCGGCGTCGGCACGAATGCGGATCGCGTCGTGCCGCCAGTACTCCAGGTCGCAGTCGATCAGGCGTCCCGACTGATCGCTGTTGACCCGGGTAATGTGCAACCCCGCACTGCCCGGCGACACCTTCAGCGCCGAAGCTGCCGCTGCCGGCAAGGCGGTCGGCAGGATCTCGAAGCAGACCCGCCCGTACTGGATGGCGTAGTGCCGGTCGTAGATCTCGGTCAGCGACTGGCCGAGGTCGTGTTCGAGGATGCCGGGGAAGTACTCCGGATTCAGATAGTGCTCGGCATACAACACCGCACGCCCGTCGATACGGCGCAGGCGGCAGATCTGGATCACGCTGGACAGTGGCGGCAGGCGCAGGCGCGCGCAGATCGCCGCCGCCGCCGGTTGCAGGCGCGCCGACAGCAGCTCGGTGGCCGGCGTGCGGCCCTGCTCCCGCACCATGGCATGGAAATGACTGCGCTCGATCAGATCGTAGGTCAGGCGCTGCGGCGCGACGAACCAGCCGCGCCGCTCCTCCCGGTAGATCAGGCCCTGGGCTTCCAGTTGCACCAGCGCTTCGCGCAGGGTGATGCGGGTGGTGTCGAACACTTCGCTGAGCTTGCGTTCGGCGGGTAGCTTGCATCCCGGCGCAATCAGGCCGTGTTCAATCTGTTCCTGCAGGGCATGGCAGATCGCTGTAACTGCGCGTGTCGGCAGTGCGTGCATCAAAGGGTTCCTTTCTGGACTAGTCCAGCGCTCCGACGTCCCATCATGGGGCAGCAGCGCAGCGCCGGGAAAACTTCTCAAGCCTAGGCAAGACTCATGAACAGTAGATGACAAGTCTCCCCAACGGTCGCTGACACAAAGGCTGAAAGCCTTGCCGGGCGTGGTCTTGCATCTGGTCTACGCTGTATTTCCAAGGTCGCTTGGCGAGCCGGGGAGCAACAACTCGACATCAAACTGTCATGCAACATCCCTACCTTGGCTCAGGTATTGCTGACCTAGACCAACCGAAAGGCAACACGCCCCACCCCCTCATGTTGTGCAAGGCACCCATTAAGGAGCTTCGGATGAAACAGCTTTTCCTGGCCTCTCTGTTAGGCGCGAGCATTGCCCTGTCGCACACGGCCATGGCCGCCGACACCGACCTCAAGGCACTCGAGGACGCCGCCCGCAAGGAAGGCACCGTCAACAGCGTGGGCATGCCGGATGCCTGGGCGAACTGGAAAGGAACCTGGGAAGACCTGACGAAGAAATACGGTCTCAAGCACATGGACACCGACATGAGCTCGGCCCAGGAAGTGGCCAAGTTCGACGCGGAAAAGGACAACGCCAGCGCCGACATCGGTGACGTCGGCGCCGCCTTCGGCCCGATCGCCGTGGCCAAGGGCGTGACCCAGCCATACAAACCGAGCACCTGGGACCAGGTCCCGGACTGGGCCAAGGACCAGGATGGCCACTGGGCCCTGGCCTATACCGGCACCATCGCCTTCATCATCAACAAGCAACTGGTGAAGGAAGCGGACATGCCGAAAACCTGGCATGACCTGGAAAAGGGCAAGTACAAGGTCGCCATCGGTGACGTCGGTACCGCCGCGCAGGCTGCCAACGGCGTACTGGCCGCGGCCATCGCCTACAAGGGCGACGAGAAGAACATCGAGCCGGGCCTGCAACTGTTCACCAAGCTGGCCCAGCAGAAGCGCCTGTCGCTGGCCAACCCGACCATCCAGACCCTGGAAAAGGGTGAAGTGGAAGTCGGCGTGGTCTGGGACTTCAACGGCCTGAGCTACCGCGAGCAGATCGATCCGAAACGCTTCGAAGTGCTGATCCCGTCGGATGGTTCGGTGATCTCCGGCTACACCACCATCATCAACAAGTACGCCAAGCACCCGAACGCGGCCAAGCTGACCCGCGAGTACATCTTCAGCGATGCCGGGCAGACCAACCTGGCCATCGGCCACGCCCGGCCGATCCGCGCCGAGCACCTGAAGCTGCCGGCGGAAGTGCAGGCCAAGCTGCTGCCGAACGAGCAGTACCGCGCGGCCCAGCCGATCAAGGACGCAGCAGCCTGGGAAGCGACCTCCAAGGCACTGCCGCAGAAGTGGCAGGAGCAGGTCATCATCGAGATGGAGTGAGGCCCAATCGCTGGCAAGCCAGCTCCCACAGGTTCGGCGGTGCACGCGATCCTTGTGGGAGCTGGCTTGCCAGCGATGCTGCACCCACAGTCCCCGGAGCCTTACATGAACCACAACGTCATCCTGGTCCTGCTCGACGGCCTCAACCATCAGGTCGCACACCACGCCATGGGCCACCTGCACGCCTACGTCGAAGCCGACCGCGCCGCCCTCTACCGCCTGGAATGCGAGCTGCCGGCCCTGTCCCGCCCGCTGTACGAATGCATCCTCACCGGCGTGCCGCCGATCGACAGCGGCATCGTGCACAACCAGGTGTCCCGGCTGTCCAAGGAGCGCAGCATCTTCCACTACGCCCGCGATGGCGGTGTGAGCACTGCGGCGGCGGCCTACCACTGGGTCAGCGAGCTGTACAACCGCACGCCCTTCGACGCGGTCCGCGATCGCCACACCCACGCGCCAAAACTGCCGATCCAGAACGGCCTGTTCTACTACGCCGACCACTATCCGGATTCTCACCTGTTCGCCGACGCCGAGTACCTGCGGCGCAAGCACAATCCCGGCTTCCTCCTGGTGCATCCGATGAACATCGACGACGCCGGTCACCGCCACGGCCTGGACAGCAGCCAGTACCGCAACAGCGCACGCAGCGCCGACATCCTCCTGGCCGATTACCTGGCCACCTGGCTCGCCGAGGGCTACCAGGTGCTGGTGACCGCCGACCACGGCATGAACAACGACCGCTCGCACAACGGCCTGCTCCCGGAAGAACGGGAAGTGCCGCTGTTCGTCTTCGGCGATGCCTTCAGCCTTGACCCCAATGCCAAGCCACTGCAAACCGAACTGTGCGGAACCATCTGCCAGTTGCTCGGGGTCGCTCACGACAAACCGTTCTGCCGGGAGCTGCTCTCTTGAATCCCCTTTCCCGCGGCAAGTGGCTGGCGCTGCTGTGCCTGCTGCCCTTCGCAGTGTTCTTCATCATCTTCCAGATCGCCCCACTGGGCTGGGTGGCGATCCACGGCCTGCAAGCCGAAAGCGGCTGGGGCCTGGACAATTTCAGCAAGATCTTCGCCTCGAAGTTCTACCGCCAGGCGATCCAGCACAGCCTGGAAATCAGCTTCTGGTCGAGTCTGTTCGGCATCTTCATCGCGGTGCTGGGCAGCTATTCGCTGCAACGGGTCGACTCGCGCCTGCGCGACTTCGTCAACGCCTTCGCCAACATGACCAGCAACTTCTCCGGGGTGCCGCTGGCCTTCGCCTTCATCATCCTGCTCGGCTTCAACGGCGCCCTCACCCTGGCCCTGAAGCAGGCCGGGCTGATCGAGGATTTCAACCTGTATTCCAAGACCGGGCTGATCATCCTCTATACCTACTTCCAGATTCCCCTCGGCGTACTGCTGCTCTACCCGGCCTTCGACGCCCTGCGCGAAGACTGGCGCGAATCGGCCTCGCTGCTTGGCGCCAGCCCCTGGCAGTACTGGCGGCATATCGGCCTGCCGGTGCTGACCCCGGCGCTGCTCGGCACCTTCGTCATCCTCCTGGCCAACGCCCTCGGCGCCTACGCCACGGTGTACGCCCTGACCACCGGCAACTTCAACGTGCTGCCAATCCGCATCGCCGCCCTGGTGGCCGGTGATATTTCCCTCGACCCGAACCTGGCCAGCGCCCTGGCGATCATCCTGGTCGGGCTGATGACCCTGGTGACCCTGGTCCATCAATGGCTGCTGAAGAGGAGCTACCATGTCGCGCGCTGAACCCGGGCGCACTGCCCTCTACCATCGTCTGGTGGTCTGGGTGCTGTTCCTGATCCTGCTCCTGCCCCTGGCCGGCACCCTGCTCTACTCGGTTTCCACCAGTTGGTCGGCCAGCCTGCTGCCCAGCGGCCTGACCTTCAAGTGGTACGTGGCGCTATGGAGCGACCCGCGCTTCCTGACCGCCTTCGCCCAGTCGCTGCTGGTCTGCGTCGGCGCCCTGGCGCTGTCGGTGCTGCTGATCCTGCCGCTGCTGTTCGTCGTGCATTACCACTTCCCCAAGCTCGACGGGCTGATGAACATCCTCATCCTGCTGCCCTTCGCGGTACCGCCGGTGGTGTCCTCGGTGGGCCTGCTGCAGCTCTACGGCTCGGGACCGATGGCGATGGTCGGCACGCCGTGGATCCTGATCGGCTGCTACTTCACCGTGGCCTTGCCGTTCATGTACCGGGCGATCACCAACAACCTCCAGGCCATCAACCTGCGCGACCTGATGGACGCCGCCCAGTTGCTCGGTGCCAGCACCTGGCAGGCGGCATTCCTGGTGGTCCTGCCGAACCTGCGCAAGGGCCTGATGGTGGCGCTGCTGCTGTCGTTTTCCTTCCTGTTCGGCGAGTTCGTCTTCGCCAACCTGCTGGTGGGTACCCGCTACGAAACCCTGCAGGTGTACCTGAACAACATGCGCAACAGCAGTGGCCACTTCAACAGTGCCCTGGTGATTTCCTACTTCCTCTTCGTGCTGGTGCTGACCTGGGCAGCCAACCGCCTGAACAAGGACAAGACCTGAAATGAGCTTCGTCAGCATCCAGAACCTGGAAAAGACCTACGCCGGCAGCCCGGTGTTCAAGGACATCAATTTCACCATCGCCCGCGGCGAGTTCATCACCCTGCTCGGCCCCTCCGGCTGCGGCAAGTCGACCCTGCTGCGCTGCATCGCCGGGCTGACCCCGGTGGACAGCGGCAAGATCCTTCTCGATGGCACCGACCTGGTGCCGATGAGCCCGCAGAAGCGCGGGATCGGCATGGTGTTCCAGAGCTATGCGCTGTTCCCCAACATGACCGTGGCGCAAAACGTCGCCTTCGGCCTGCGCATGCAGAAGGTCTCCGGCCAGGACAGCCAGGTGCGGGTCGACGAGGCTTTGCGCATGGTGGAATTGCAGGACTTCGCGGCTCGCTACCCGCATCAGCTCTCCGGCGGCCAGTGCCAGCGCGTGGCCCTGGCCCGTTCGCTGGTCACCCGGCCACGCCTGCTGCTGCTCGACGAGCCGCTGTCGGCCCTCGACGCCCGGATCCGCAAGCACCTGCGTGAACAGATCCGCAGTATCCAGCGCGAGCTGGGGCTGACCACGGTGTTCGTCACCCACGACCAGGAGGAAGCGCTGACCATGTCCGACCGCATCTTCCTGATGAACCAGGGCAAGATCGTCCAGAGCGGCGATGCCGAGACCCTCTACACCGCGCCGGTGGATGCCTTCGCCGCCGGCTTCATCGGCAACTACAACCTGCTCGACGCCGACAGCGCCAGCCGCCTGCTGGAGCGCCCGGTGCACTGCCGCCTGGCGATCCGCCCGGAAGCCATCGCCCTAAGCCTGGACGGTGCGCTCGACGGCCAGGTACGCAGCCACAGCCTGCTCGGCAATATCATCCGCTACCGGGTCGAGGCCCGCGGCGTCGAGTTGCTGGTGGACGTGCTCAACCGCTCGTCCGCCGATCTCTATCCGGACGGACAACGGGTATCCTTGTCGATCGATCCAACTGCCCTGCGCGAAGTCGCCTAGGGATGCACGGGAGTTTTGCGTTATGGCTTTAGCGATCTTCGATCTCGACGACACCCTGATCCACGGCGACTGCGCCTCGCTCTGGAGCGAGCAGATGGCCCGCCTGGGCTGGGTCGACGGCCCGTCGTTCCTGCAGCGCGACCATGAGCTGATGGACGCCTACGGCAAGGGTCACCTGGCGATGGAAGACTACATGGTGTTCAGCCTGGAGCCGGTGGCAGGGCGTACTCCCGAGGAAGTCGCGCACCTGGTCGAGCCTTGGGTCGAGGATTTCATCGAACCGGTCATCTACAGCGATGCCTGCCGTGTCATTGCCGAGCACCGGCGCAAAGGCGACCGCATCCTGGTGATCTCCGCCTCGGGCGAGCATCTGGTCGGCCCGATCGCCGCGCGGCTGGGCATCGATGAATTTCTCGCGATCAACCTGGAAGTGGTCAACGGCGTGTACAGCGGCCGTACCGAGGGTGTGCTGACCTACCGCGAAGGCAAGATCACCCGCTTGCTGGAATGGCTGGATCAGGAAGAGGAAAACCTGGAGGGGGCGAGTTTCTACTCGGATTCGCGCAACGACCTGCCGCTGCTGTCGAAGGTGGACCACCCGCATGTGGTGAATCCGGATCCGGTGTTGCTTGAGCATGCCGAGAAGAATGGCTGGCCGGTGCTGACCTGGAGTTGATGGGTTGTTCTTCAGGCCCCTATCGCCGGCAACGCCGGCTCCCTCAAGGATCATGTGTACCGCTGATCCTGTGGGAGCCGGCGTTGCCGGCGATAGGGCCCTCAAACATCACACCAGACTCGGATCCACCACCAGCACCAGCTTCCCGGACACCTGGTTACCTGCCAGTTCCTCGAAGGCCGACTGGGCATCCGCCACCGGATAGCTGCCCACCAGTTGCGGCTTCAGGCGCCCCTCGGCAAACAGCGGCCAGACCTGCTGGTGCAGATCACTGAGCAGGTCGGCCTTGAACTGATCATCCCGATTGCGCAGGGTCGAGCCGGTCACCTGGATGCGCTTGCCCAGCAGCAGGGCCATGTCCAGCTCGGCCTTGCGTCCACCCATCAGGCCGATGATCACCCAGCGGCCATCACGACCCAGCAGCTTCAGGTTCAGCTCGGCATAGCTGGCGCCGACCGGGTCGAGCACCACATCGAACGGAGCGAAGTCGTTCAGCGCTTGCAGATCGTCACCACGGACCACGCCACCGCTGGCGCCCAGGTTCTGGCAATAGGCCAACCGCTCGGTCGAGCCGACGCTGACCCAGCACGGGCTGCCGAAGGCCTTGCACAACTGGATCGCCGCCGAGCCCACACCGCTGGCCCCGGCATGCAGCAATACCTTCTCGCCCGGGCGCAGGCCACCGAACTGGAACAGGTTGAGCCAGGCCGTGGCATAGACTTCCGGTATCGCCGCCGCTTCATGCAGGCTCAGGCCTTCCGGCACCGGCAGGACGTGACGGGCATCGACCACCACTTCCTCGGCCATGCCGCCGCCTGCCAGCAGGGCACAGACCCGGTCACCCACTTGCCAGGAGGAACCGGCGCCCACCTCGGTGATCACCCCGGAGCACTCCAGTCCGAGGAACTCGCTGGCCCCTGGCGGCGGCGGATAGAGCCCGGCGCGTTGCAACAGGTCGGCACGGTTGAGGCCAGCGGCGGCAACACGAATTCGTACTTGACCTACATCGCATGTTGGACTTGTCGCTTCAACCCACTCCACATGTCCTTCAACGCCTTGCAATGCCTTCACAGTGCCTCCATAGTTGATGTCAAGACCGAGCCTGGCGCTTGTAGCGCCGGGCTTTTTGCATTATGCGACCGGTTCTTCTGGAACCGGCGAATCAAAGACGGCCCACTATGCGTTATGAATTGTCCCTGCGTCGAATCGGCATGAAGCATTTTCTCTCCAGTTCCGCCCTCGCCTTGCTGATCGGCCTCGGCAGCCTGCCCCTGGCAGGCAATGCATTGGCCGCCAACAGTTGGGAATCGCTGCATCCGGACCGCGACCAGGTGGCCGCCAGCCTGAACGTGGTGGAGCTGCTCAAGCGCCATCACTACAGCAAGCCCCCCCTGAACGACGCCCGCTCGGTGATCATCTACGACAGCTACATCAAGCTGCTGGACCCGGCGCGCAGCTACTTCCTGGCCAGCGACATCGCCGAGTTCGACAAGTGGAAGACCCAGTTCGACGACTTCCTCAAGAGCGGCAACCTGGAGCCGGGCTTCGATATCTACAAGCGCTACCTGGACCGGGTCAAATCCCGCCTGGACTTCACCCTTGCCGAGCTGAACAAGGGCGTCGACAAGATCGACTTCAACGCCCACGAAACCCTGCTGGTGGACCGCAAGGACGCCCCCTGGATCAAGACCGAGGCCGACCTTGACGACCTCTGGCGCAAACGCCTGAAAGACGAAGTCCTGCGCCTGAAGATCGCCGGCAAGGAACCCAAGGCGATCCAGGAGCTGCTCACCAAGCGCTACAAGAATCAACTGGCGCGTCTCGACCAGACCCGCTCGGAAGACATCTTCCAGGCCTACATCAACACCTTCGCCCAGTCCTACGACCCGCACACCAACTACCTGTCGCCGGACAACGCGGAAAACTTCGACATCAACATGAGCCTGTCGCTGGAAGGCATCGGTGCCGTTCTGCAAAGCGACAACGACCAGGTCAAGATCGTCCGCCTGGTACCCGCCGGCCCGGCCGCGAAAACCAAGCAGGTCGCCCCTGCCGACAAGATCATCGGTGTCGCCCAGGGCGACAAGGAAATGGTCGACGTGATCGGCTGGCGCCTGGACGAAGTGGTCAAGCTGATCCGTGGCCCGAAAGGCTCGGTGGTGCGCCTGGAAGTGATCCCGGCGAGCAACGCGCCGAACGACCAGACCAGCAAGGTGGTGTCGATCACCCGCGAAGCGGTCAAGCTGGAAGAGCAGGCAGCGAAGAAGTCGGTGCTCAACCTCAAGCAGGATGGCCGCGACTACAAGCTCGGCATCATCGAGATCCCGGCCTTCTACCTGGACTTCAAGGCCTACCGTGCCGGCGATCCGGACTACAAGAGCACCACCCGTGACGTGAAGAAGCTGCTCACCGAACTGCAGAAGGAAAAAGTCGACGGCGTGGTCATCGACCTGCGCAACAACGGCGGCGGTTCCCTGCAGGAAGCCACCGAGCTGACCAGCCTGTTCATCGACAAAGGCCCGACCGTACTGGTGCGCAACAGCGACGGCCGTGTCGACGTGCTCGAAGACGAGAACACCGGCGCCTTCTACAAAGGCCCGCTGGCGCTGCTGGTCAACCGCCTGTCCGCCTCGGCCTCGGAGATCTTCGCCGGCGCCATGCAAGACTATCACCGCGCCCTGATCATCGGTGGCCAGACCTTCGGCAAAGGCACCGTGCAGACCATCCAGCCGCTCAACCACGGCGAGCTGAAGCTGACCCTGGCCAAGTTCTACCGGGTTTCCGGGCAGAGTACCCAGCACCAGGGCGTGCTGCCTGACATCGATTACCCGTCGATCATCGACACCAAGGAAATCGGCGAAAGCGCCCTGCCCGAAGCCATGCCGTGGGACACCATCCGTGCCGCGATCAAGCCGGCCAGCGACCCGTTCAAGCCGTTCCTGGCCCAGCTCAAGGAACGTCATGACGTGCGCAGTGCCAAGGATGCCGAGTTCGTCTACATCCGCGACCGCCTGGCCCTGACCCAGAAGCTGATGAGCGAGAAGACCGTCAGCCTCAACGAGGAAGAACGCCGCGCCCAGCACGCCGACATCGAAGGCAAGCAACTGGCCCTGGAGAACATCCGGCGCAAGGCCAAGGGCGAAGAGCCGCTGAAGGAGCTGAAGAAGGAAGACGAGGACGCGATCCCCGCCGAGCCGGACGACAGCAAACCGGAAGACGACGCCTATCTGAGCGAGACCGGGCGTATCCTGCTCGACTACCTGAGCCTGAACTCGGCGGTGGCCAAGCACTGAACGAGGCTGAATCGATAATGGCGAAATACTATGACCGTGTAGTATCAAGTCATTAAACAGTCATCAAACTGTCGTGAAATAAGGGACTGAGCGTTACAAACGCCAGTCCCTTTTTTTCAAGGTAGTAACGATATGACCATGACCGAGCAGCTCAGCGCGTTGAGTTCCATCCTGACTCAAGGCGGCTTGCACAGCCTGTTCCAGCCTATCGTCTGCCTCTCCGAACGTCGCATCCTCGGCTACGAAGCCCTGAGCCGCGGCCCGTCCAACAGCCCCCTGCATTCGCCGATCAACCTGTTTGCCGTGGCCCGGCACGCGGGACGCCTGACCGAGCTGGAAATTGCCTGCCGGGAAAGTGCCTGCCGGCGTTTCAGCCAGCAACGGCTGGAGGGCAAGCTGTTCCTCAACGTGTCTCCGGAATCCCTGCTCGAACCGCAGTACCAGTCCGGGCTGACCCTCAAGCTGCTGCAGAATCTCGGCATCCCGGCGAGCCAGGTGGTCATCGAGCTCACCGAACAGACCCCGACCGATGATTTCCAGCTGCTCTACAACGCCCTGCACCACTACCGCGACATGGGCTTCTCCATCGCCCTCGACGACCTCGGCGCCGGCTATTCGAGCCTGCGCTTGTGGTCGGAACTGCGTCCGGACTACGTCAAGATCGACCGCCACTTCATCGACGGCATCCACCTCGACCCGGTAAAGCGCGAATTCGTCGGTTCCATCCTGCAGATCGCCAAGGCATCGCGGGCCAAGGTGGTTGCCGAAGGGATCGAGCTGCCCGAAGAACTGGCGGTCCTGACCGAAATGGGCGTCGATCTGGTCCAGGGCTACCTGATCTGCCGCCCCCAGGAACATCCGCCACGGGACGTCGCGCAACTGCTGCCGGGGCCGGTGCTGAACAGCCTGCCGATCCTCAGCGACGAGATCTCCGACCTCGGCGCACTGCTGATCGAACAAACGGCCGTCACCGGCGATACCGCCACGCCGCTGGTACTGGAAGCCTTCCGCCGCCAGGCCAACCTCAACTCCCTGGCGGTGCTCGATGAGCAACAGCGGCCGTGCGGCATCGTCCACCGCCATTCGCTCTCCGATGCCCTGCTCAAGCCCTTCGCCACCGACCTGTTCGCGCGCAAACCGATCAGCCGGCTGATGAGCGACGACTTTCTCGCGGTGGAGCTGACCCAGTCCCTGCAAAGCGTCAGCCGCCTGCTCACCAGCCGTGCACGGCAGCGCATCGAGGAAGACTTCATCATTACCCACCAAGGCCGTTATCTCGGGCTGGGGCGGGTGATCGACGTGCTCAAGCTGATCACCGAGCAGAAGATCCAGCAGGCCCGCTACGCCAACCCGCTGACCCTGCTGCCGGGCAACGTGCCGATCCAGCAGTGCCTGGCGCGGCTGCTGCAACAACGGCGTCAGGCGGCGATCTGTTACGTGGATATCGACAGCTTCAAGCCGTTCAACGATATCTACGGCTACGCCCGCGGCGACGAGGTGCTGCTGTGCCTGGCGCAATGCCTGAACGAGCGGGTCGATCCGAGTCGGGACTTCGTCGGCCATATCGGCGGCGACGACTTCATGCTGGTGCTGGGTTCGCAGGATTGGCAGCAGCGTCTGGACCTGCTGCTGGCGGACTTCGAAAAACAGTGCCGGCGCTTCTACCGCAGCGAGCATCTGGAAGCTGGCTGCTTCATCGCCCACAACCGGCTCGGGCAGCGTCAGGAGTTCCCATTGCTGTCGCTATCGATCGGGGTGGTGCAACTGCGCTCGGAGACCTGCGCCGAGCTGGACGCCGACCAGTTGGCCGACCTGGCCTCGCAGGCCAAGCACCATGCCAAGGAAGTCCAGGGGGCCAGCGTGTACCTCATCGATACCGCAGCCGCCTGAAAACACAACGCGGACCCTGTGGGAGCGGGTTCACCCGCGATTGCGATAGTGGACTCACCGACTCCATCGCGGCGGTCCGGCGTTCCGGTAAACCCGCTCCCACAGGGTCCGCGTAGCTCTTAAACCTGTTCTCTGCGCGACAGCGCAGCCTGAAAGGCTGGGTGAACTCCCACAGGGTCCGCGTTATCAGCCTTCTTCCGGGTAGGAATACTCGAATACCCGCACCACCTCCGAGGCATGCCACGACGCTGCGGCCATGCCATCGGAAGGCCCGGAAAACCGTCCCAGCCGCTCCACACACTCGAAGAATCCGGTACGCGGCAGGCGGCTGGCGCCCTGGCTGATCACCAGTGAGCTGCGCAGCGGCTGCTCGGCACGGGCATCGAGCACCGCCAGGTACTCCAGTGCCGCCGTCAGGGTCTGCATCGCCGGGCTCGGCAGTTGCAGGCGCTCCAGCAGCGCGCGGTAGGTCAGCAGGTGGCGCTGCCGGCGAGCGACATCCAGCTCGCCGAGCAGCCCCTCCCAGTGTTGCCGGCTGATCCGCACGGCGCTCATGACGGATCGCTCCAGCCCGGCACGCCCAGCTCCCAGGCCAGGCTGCGACGGATCGCCGAGTCCGGCAGACGTTCACCGCTTTCGATCATGGCCAGGTAGACCGGGCTGATGCCGACCTTGCGCGCCAGTTGCTCGGCCGCCAGGCCCTTGGCCTGACGCAACGCGGCCAGCTCGCTCAGGGCAGGCGCGCTGGCCGGGGAAGAAGCTGCATCGGTGGTGGTTTGCACATCGCCGGACACCGCCTCAGGGTGTCCCGCCGCCTTGAGTAACGCCTGATATTGATCCCAGGGAACAACCGCGTACTCGGGTTGACCATCTCGGCTAATTACCTGAATAGCCATTACAACCCCCTTGTCGGACTTCTCGCATGTAATCTGTAGGCATAATCGTTATGCCAATAATATTACCAGCCATCGAGGGAATTGCAGCACGTCGCGCGGGTCAGCTGCGGTGTTGCTCCAGGCGCAGCGCTTCAGGGGTGTCCGGCAGGCGTTCGACCACCCGCAACTTTTCCGGGGATTGACGCTGGCGCCAGGCACGGAAGGCGTCCAGTTCGTCGCTCACGGTCTTCAGCACCCAACCCAGCACGGCGATGTCGTCGAGCAGGCCGACGCCCAGCAGCCAGTCGGGAATCGCGTCCAGCGGGCTGACGAAATACAGCAGGCCGGCGACGATGGTCACCAGCGCCTTTGGGCTGACTGCCCGGTACTCACCACGCCACCAGGCCACGCAGAGGGCCTGCAGCAGGCGCACATCCTCCTTCAACTGCCCCAGTCGCGGCCCCTTGCGTGCCACGGCGAACAGCAGCGCCGGCAAGCGTCCACGGCTGAGCAGACGCTCGGCGAGGGGCAGGAAGCGGGCGAAATTCCACGGTGCTTTCATGGGACCTCCATCAGCAGTGGCGGGAAGGTTATCCACATTAATTGTGGATAACCTTGTGAACAGAGCTTCATTTCCGGGCCAGGGCTCCCGGTGGGCAAGGGCCGGGGTCGGATCGGGCGTTTTTTACACACTTGTTTCATTGCGCAATCGTTTTGCAGAAGCTTTTGTGAACCTTGTCACAGGGCCGTGGCCACTCTACTCCCGTCATCCTGCAAAAACGACAACGCCCCGTGGGTACGGGGCGTTGGACAACAGCAAAAGCCGAATTACTTGGCTGGAGCTGCTTCGGCAGCTGGTGCTTCGGGAGCCGCATCGGCTTCCGGCGCTTCCAGCTTGGACATGTCCTTGATGCCGATCAGTTCCAGATCGAAGACCAGGACCGAGTTGGCCGGGATCATCGGGCTTGGGCTCTGCGCGCCGTAGGCCAGGTCGGCCGGGATGAACAGCTTGACCTTCTCGCCGACGTGCATCAGTTGCAGGCCTTCGACCCAGCCCGGGATCACGCCGCTGACCGGCAGGTCGATCGGCGCACCGCGCTCGACGGAGCTGTCGAAGACCTTGCCGTCGATCAGCTTGCCTTCGTAGTGGACGGTGACCACGTCGGTCGGCTTCGGCTGGGCGCCGTCAGCCTTTTTCACCACTTCGTACTGCAGGCCGGAAGCGGTGGTGACCACACCAGGCTTCTTGCCGTTTTCCTCAAGGAACTTCTTGCCGGCCGCAGCGGACTCTTCGCCCTGCTTGGTCAGGCGCTCTTCGGCACGCTTCTGCAGTGCGGCGAAGGCTTCGATCAGCTCGTCGTCCTTCAGACGCTGCTCTTTCTTGCCGATGGCATCTTCGATGCCCTGGGCAACAGCCTTGGAATCGAGGTCGTCCATGCCTTCCTGAGCCAGGCTCTTGCCCATGTTCAGGCCGATACCGTAGGAGGCTTTCTGTGCCGGGGTTTTCAGCTCGACGCTGGTCTGCGAATCGCAACCCGCCAGGACCAGGCTAACCAGGGCAACCGCAGCCGCCAACCGATGCTGTTTCATGCTATTTCCTTGTTCATGCGCCAAAGGGGCAATCGGGTAAAGCCGCGAGAATATCAGGCGGCCACGACCAATGGCTACCGGCAATAAGAACGAGAAAAGTCCCGGAAGTTCAGCAATATGAACAGTTCTTCATGCAGCCATGCGGCATACGGCCAGCAGGGGCTTGGCGACCGCCCTCAAGGGTAGTCGCCATCCCGGTATTGCGCCGCAACTTCACGCAACACTTCACACAGCCATTGCGCCGGAAGTGCCGACGGCAGCGCCGCATTACTGCAGATCCCCACCGAGCCGCCGGGCTCGCTGACACCCAGGTCCAGCTCGTGCAGTTCACCGCGATCGAGGTCGACCCGCACTGCATCGCGCGGCGCGACCCACACCGCGTCGCTGCCCTGCACATAGCGCCGGCTCAAGGCCGGTGACAAGGTTTCCAGCCGCTGCTGTGGCTGTTCGATGGCGCACTGCACGAACAGGCTGTCGGCATGCTTGCGGATGGTGGTTCCCGCAAGCGGCAGCACCAGCGGGTAATCACCGAGACGGGCACGCTCCAGCGGCTCGCTGGCCAGCAACGGATGGCCCGGGCGCACCACCAGTGACATGGATTCGCTGTACAGGTGCTCGAAGAGCAGGCCCTGGATCTGCGGGCTGTCGGTCATGCGCCCGATCACCAGGTCCAGCTCGCCGACATGCAACTGCGCCAGCAGATGGGCACTGGGTCCGGTGGCGACGCTGACCACCAGGGCGGCATGACGCTGGTGCAGGCGGCGGATGACTTCCGGCATCAGCAGGCTTTCCACGGTGGACAGCACACCGACCTTCACCTGTGGCGGCGCGTGCTCCTCGCCGCGCAAGGTGCTCACCCCCTCGCGCAGGGCCTGGACGCAGGGACCGGCGTAACGCATGAAGCGCACCCCGGCCGGGGTCAGCTCGACACCCTGCCGGCCGCGCTCGAACAGCCGGGTCTGAAGCAGGTCCTCAAGCTCCTTGAGGGTCTTGGAAATCGCCGGCTGGGTGATGGCCACGGCGTCCGCGGCCTTGGCGAAGCTGCCCTGGCGGGCGATTTCGAGAAAGCACAGGAGATGGCGGAATTTGATGCGGGTATCGAGGTTCATGCAGCGAGTGTATCTGTGTCCTGATGTTTTTGTGTCAGGTTCGAGGGCCAATCGCCGGCAACGCCGGCTCCCACAGGTATCGCGTACACCGCAGAA
>NZ_JBMDIJ010000090.1:0-23004 GCF_057808595.1 Pseudomonas sp. FG98
GTTGTTGCCGCATAACTGGCTGCCGTTACGCAACCTGTAATGCCCGTTCGCTTACGGTGATGCGTGCATCGGCTACATCCTCCAGCGCTTGGCTGATCCGAAGACGCTCTCTCAATTGCTCATGCCCCACCTCAACTTGGAGTCTCCAGCTTTCGCTCAAGCCATCGGAGAGGTGAAAAATGCTGATCAGGTCAAGCAGTTACTGGCTCAACGTGGGGATTTGCTAACGGGAGAGTTCTTCGAGCCATTTATTCAAATGGCAGCGGCTCAGATTGCGGCCCTTGGGGCAAGCAATAAAGGCATGATTGCGCGTGCGGTGAAGCAGAGTCACATCCGAGTGATGTCAGAATCGGTTTCACCCGAAAAGCGAGCTGATCGTTTCAGGGCATTGAGCTACAGCGTAGAGACCTATACACCTGGTGATCTACCACTGGGCGATTCCATTGTGCTCTTTCATGTAAAGGGGGGGAGGGCATTCAGTCCGTTTCTCGACAAAGAGGATGAGCTGGTACACGTAGTTCTTCCCCTGACACCCAGCTTGTTCCTCATGGGTACCACTGGCACTTATCAGGGCCCGCCCACTTATGACATGCCAAGAGAGATTGCTCGGTGCAGCATGGATTACTTCATCGCGAGTGAAGCCAAACCGCGCCTGGCTGACCTGAGGTATGAGATTGGCTCTAACGCTCAGTGGGTCTCTGAAACTGAGGTGGATGGCATCATGGAGGAGGTCATCCAGAAACTCATGCAGGGGGAGCACTGAGCGTGATGAGCCCTGATGCGGTAAGCCCAATAGCGCCTGTGGAAGCCCTTATCAGTCAACCTTCCATAGGGCGGCAAGGCTTGCGCTCTAATCTGGCGCTGTCGGTGAAAGCGGCCTATCTGACCCCGTTAACGCCTTCAGGCGGATCTGCAATTGGCCGCTACGCAGCGGCTCCCAGAGTCGCATGCTTCAACGTCTGTTGCCCAAGCATCCACTGGCCTGGATGAACTCTTCGTCTGTGAACGCCGAAGGTATTTTGTCTCGCTGCAAGGTGCCACCCATGTGTAACGGAACGGTCGGTACTCGGTTACGGACACAGAGGCTGCTCCAATCTACCCAATCACGGTCTGCGGTGACCATCAGGTCAGAAGGGGGAGTGCCTAAGCTGATCCAGCGCCATCATACATGCCAGGCCGTTGAAGGAGCTTGGTGAAGTTGAGGGCCAGGCGAGTATCGCTGCTTATCAAGTCCATTGCTTGCCCCTTGTGAGTGCTCCACATTACTCGCGCCATATCAATGTAGTGCCGGTAAGTGGTGATAATGTCTTCATGGCCCAGCTGATTAATGATCACTTGCGAGACTGCTAGTACCAACGCGTCGGTGCTTTCAGTCAGGAGCATGTCGCCAAAGGTAGCGATCAGGTATTGAGTCGGCCACCAGTGTCGGGTCTGGTAAAAGTCGATGTGAGGCCTGAACTCAGGCCACTTTTTCATCGCGTTAGCCTTAGCCCGATTCGTTCGGGCCGAAATCATATCGGCAGTAACAGGGATTCCATACTTGTTGAGGAAGAGAATGTCGGGTGGGCATTCTTGGCCTGTACGATCTTTGTAAAGCTTCTTTCGTGCTGAGTAGTAGGGTGTGATGTAGTTATCTTGTAGTGCGCGCAGCTCTTCCATGTGAATGATGATGGTGCGATCTTTGTGGCCTTTGCTGTCATAAACCGTATAGTTGACTGTCGGGGTCGTCTTTGTCATCTCCGAGTAGGGGAGGATGTGCGTATTATCAGCATTGCCAATATAAGGAAACTTCACGATATCCATCGGGCGCATCGCTGTCCCAAGAGCAAAGGTGAAGAGCACGGCGTAAACAGGGTCTACGTAAGATTCTAAAAGAACTTTGATTTCAAAGTCGGAGATTAAGAAGTCAAATTTCTTTTGCCTGTTTCTTCTGTCGAGGGTTTGAATATTTGATGCATCAATTCGCATCTTTGATTGGGACTGAAGATAGTTAAGCATGCGCCTGCTTCTGAAGTTCGCTCTCCAGGTTTTGAGGTTGACGTTCACATTGGTAGGGAATTTCTCTTCACTTAGCCAATGAAAAAAGCCCATCAACAAGTGAGCCTCATCAATGATACTCTCGGTTGAAGGTTTTGCTGACTGCTTGGCGAGCCGATTGCTCTGGCGATCAGCCTGCCATCGCATGACATCCCTGTTATCGGCAAGTAGGTGGTAAGTGGAAATGTCCTTGCCTATCATTTTTTCCTGTGTGGAGAGGAATTTATAAAAATTTACCAAGATGCCAGCGTAGCGTTTAGACGTATGGCGGGATGAACGAGTCTTTTTATACAAAAATAAATTGGGGTGAGAGAGGAGTACGCTCTTTCCACCAAACTCGGCGATCAGCACGTAGTGGGAAACCTCCAGCTTTCTAGTTTCACTGGAGATGTAGGTGATCAGCTTTCTGTTAATGGTCAGCATGGGTAAATTCCTGGTCAGTCGCCTTGAGATATTCTAAAGTTTACGACTTCGTCGAAGCCCCAGGAGACATTGGGCGCATCAGCGTTGTCCGCAGCTTTTAGCTCATCAATAGGAATGTTGCGGAACATGAATTCGCGCTGTGCTTTCTTTTCGATCTCGGAGAAGGAGTGCGGTACACACACTGAGATTTTAAATGCCTTGGGTAGATTCTTTGTAAAGTTTATGAATTCAGTTCTTGTGAATAGAGGGAGTCTGATGATGAGCGCGGTCTCATTCTCGCGAGCGACATAGTTGTCGGCGTAGTAGCCGAAGCGAGATATATAGCGCTCTGCAAAGATAACCACGCGAACATTAGGTACGTTGGCGAAAGTAGTTAATCTTTCTCGGGCTTCTTGAATTCTATCATCTTTCGCATCTTCAAATGCGTCAATGTCCGGGTCTTTGCCGAGTTTTGCGCTGATTTCTTCAATGCCGATGTTGAAGACAAGATTGTTTTTAGCGGCGCCCATGGGGCTGGTGCCGGAGTAATTCTCTACTGCCAATGCAAGCTTAAGTTCCAGGTCGGAGATTTTTTTCTTGTACTCGTCGCTAAGAAGTGTTTGCCTTTCCAGTGTGTTGGAAATTGTATGACTGTGGAGTAAGGTCAGGTCATCGTTCATCAGTGTAGTGATGTGTCGATCAATAGCTGCCTTCAATGCTTGCTCATGAGCTACTTGATTTTTTTGTATCAAGTCTTTGTAATGCGACTCAACTGCGTTGATTGCACTTTGAGTCTGTATCTCGATTTTTTGATCGCGGTCATCGGTGAGTTCGGAAATGTTCCGACTGCCGTTTATATAGGGTTTAAGGTCGTCGTAATAACGGTCTAGAGCCTGCCGGCTGATACCTGCACTTACAGCGAGATCTTTAAGCTTAAGCTTTTTAGACGTACCTGAAACGTAATGCTGGATGATGAGTTCAATGATGAGCTTGCGCCGATCACTTCCAGGGGCAGCGGCTACTTCTGGCAGGTTCTGATCGAGTGGAGTGCTCTGTTTGTGGTCAGACATGGCGCACCTCGATACGATTCTGATTGGCGTTTTTTGCCTGCATGCTGTCCAGGCTGCCCGTGGCTTCGAGGTTAGCCAGGTGGTGTTGGGAGGCTGTAATCCTGCGCACCAATTCGCGCTCAGCTTTCGGGGATAATTTGCCGCTACCGCGGTTCAATAGCGTGGTATAGAAGTCCACGTTATCGCTCAAAGACTGCTTGGCGGACTCCAGAACCACGATTTTTTTGCAATCAGGCTGGCAGTTGGACGGGTCGGGCTGGAAGTTGTCGTTGAGGGCCTTCCGGTTCATCAGGCACGGTGGGACATTGTCAGCATTGTAGTGTTCGCCCGACAGACAGAAAGTACCTACAGCAGTTCTTCGTACGAAGAGTTGCTCGCCTGCAGCTAGGAGATGGCTGATATAGGACATAAGTGAGATTTTCAATTGCTTTCCGGAGAACTCCTCCGGGCGTTTGGAAATCTGCTGAGAGATCCGGATGGCGGCTTCTCCGGAATGCCCGCCGTACCGAATGCCAGCCACAATTTCATGGAACTCACGGGTGTAATTCTGCTCAATGGCTAATGCCACTGTTCTGACCATCAAAGGGTTTCTGGAGATATACTGAAGCGTCATTGCGTAGCTTTTGTGCCCAAATAGGGCCCTGATGATGTCGATGTTACGCTCATCTCGGTTGATGAGAATTTCAGCAATTGTTTTCCTGAATCGATGGCAGTGAATCCTATCGACGGGCACCGCGTTACGGATCGAGACGATCACAATTTGTACAATGCCAGATGTAGAGGTCTTCACGTCACTGGCCGACGCGTTGGATTGAAAAAGCCATCCGCTCTTTTTGAATCGACCTATATCCCTCAGATTTTCGAATTGACGTATCGCATCGCCAATGAATTTGGGAATAGGTAATTCGTCAGCTTCGCCTACAGTGGGGTTGTGTGCGGTCTTATGGCGATGTATCGTAAGCCAATATTCATCATTTTCATCAAGCCTTAAGTCAGAAAATTTAATGGGTGCCAATTCGGACTTCCGAGCGCCTGTGATCAATGCCACCATGATGAATATGGCGTTTCGAAGGTTGTCTAAAGCATAAGCATACTCGGTAAGCCAGGTGTAGCAGAAAAGTGGTTTGTTGTGCTTAATTGCTTTACGCAACTTACACGTCATTACCTGCTTTCCATCGATAGTGATGTTCGTCAGTTCTTCGAATTTTACCAAGGGGGACGTTCGCTCAATTGCGCCGTCCTTGTGTTGTGCTACCTCGTCCTTCAAGTAGTTTCGGAGTTTCAATAACTCCGGGGCTGCTTTCTCGATCCAGAATAGCGAGTACTCCGTAAGGCTCTCTAGATCTTCTTCGGAGAAAGGAATCCAGGAGCTGACATTGCCACGGAAATAGCGCTGGTAAATATCTTTGCGAAGCTCCGGGCTGTCGAACTCAGTGAGGTTGACGCCAATGCAGAGTTCCTCGGGGATTAATTTGTGATCTGAAATCAGAACCCAGATACGCAGGGTTTGGTAAAGCTGAAACAAGTCAGACTTCGAGTGATGCTTTCTTGCCTTATCGAAAGCGGCTCTGATCAGATCCATCGAGATCAGACGTATGTGTTCGGGCTTGGCGGTGAGGTGGAAGTCCCTGAATACATAATCCTCCATCACCCTATAGAGGTGGCCGTGATGGCGCGCTGACGTATAGCTTCGAATATTTCCTAATGGTGCATACTCACGAATAGTATGGAAGATAATTGCACGTTTAAGGGTGTTAGAGCCCTCAAGCTCTCTGTTGAAATGCACATTGTTGGCTGCGCCGGTTCCAGCGCGTGGGAGATGCCAAGTATCATCTAAGTAATTAGATTCAGCCGATATTGGGAAATTTCCGCCGCTAACGGAAAGTTTGTTTTTTAGCGAAAATGATGGAGTTACGCTGGTTGTGCCGAAAGTTTGCTCGAAATCTTCTTTGAGCTCATCACTGCAGTCCTCTTCGTCGGCTGCTTCCTCTGCCGCCAATTCGTCTAAGTCAGTATCTGAGACCGTATCGTAAGCGGCTTCTGAGTCAGATTCAGCAGAAGTGCAGATTTGCTCATCCATGCTGGTCAGCATTTCCTGACTTGCAATGGTGGGATCAGCAGCCTCGTCAATAGAACTGGTGGAGGACGCTTGTGATGGAGTCGTGTGGCTGTTCATGCTCTTAGTCTCTTCGGTGGCATTTATTTGGAATGTGTCCAGCCACGGATAAATTTGCTCAGTGGGGTTATAGGCAAGCTCAGATGTCGTGACCTTCGCTTTCAAAAATGATCTCTAAAATTCTGAGGTCTCGGGGTAGGAGTGGCGCATTGCGCCGGCGATAACGAGAGGCTACTTTGATATCGTCGTCATCACCCCAGGCATCCAAAATGTATTGGATAGCTTCAAGTTCGCGTTGGAAGCGGCTATCGAAGCCAATGTTGCTATCGCGTTCTTCAAGGTATTCCAGAAGATGGCTCGCCCGTTCGATCAAGAAGGGCAGAGAGTCTTCGAAGATTCGAATTTGACTGCAGAAAATACATTCGGGGATTGCGAAGCACTTTTTTCCTGTGGAGTAAATAACTTCAGAGCCTACCCAGTCAGGTTTGGTTTGGTCTGCGCATGCCCACAGCGCTTTGGTGAGGCCGGGGATGTGAAAGATCTTTAACTGGCCGGAGGCCTCGGCTTGCGCGTGTGGGGCGAGAAGGCCTTTGAATTGTCGGGCACGAAGAAGCTCAATGATGGCCTCAAGTTCGGATCGGAGGCGTTTCAGGCGCTCTTGGCGTGCCGCGCCCGAGTCGTCATAGAAAATATCGGTAGTATCGCGATCTGAGTGACCCAAGGTGGTCGAGAGCTGTGACAGTGGGTTATGTTTCTTTTTATGAAGCAGCCAAGTTGGCCGAAGACGCTTGGTCAACTCCTTCGCACTCTCCAGGCGCTTCCCGTTGTCAATCACCTCATACATTTTGAGGAAGTTCTTGATCCCGGCCAGGAAGGTTGGAGTATAGGCAATGGAAGTGTAACGTCCGCCTCTGCTCCAGTCTGATTTAAGCCGAATGCAAGCGAAAAGCGGGTTCATTCTCTCTTCATAAGTCGCTGCTGGAACGCGATCCAGAGAGAACTGAATGAGCGGCTCACTCAGGCGTTGGCAAAGACCGATTAAGCTATAAAAGCTGAGAGGGTCATCCGTTCTTGAGGGGAGGTGAATTCTTTTGGGCTTGTCATAGTCTTTTCCCATGTTTTGGGATTTGTTTTTTTCTGAGTAAATGACCCTGATCGCTTCTTCAATTGCGCCTGTAAGAATATGCTCGTAACTGTCTTGGTCGACAGCTAATACAGTTTCTTTGTTCCAGCCGGACTGGAACATCATAAATGTAATTAGGGCCGCCATGTCTTCCATGGTCGGATAGTACATTCCCATCAGATTATCAATGTTCGGGGTTCTGATTTGCGACTTTACCGGATTCGCAGTTGACATCCGATAAAGAAGAATCTTGATGATGTCGTTGCAGCTATCTTCAATTTTCATCAGGTTTTTTTGATCGTAAGTATCCGTCAGTCTGTCGAGATCGACGCTGAAAGGAAATTTATGAACCAAAAAGGTCTTGATGGCTCGGGCATTGTCCATTACCCAGTTTCTGGCACTCTTGTCGAACGGGTCTGTTAATCCGTCGAACTCAATGCTCGCTCTTTCCGAACAGTAAATGGCTTTAAATTTCTTGATGCCGTCTGGGTCTGTAGCCAGTGCCTGGATTTCAGGGTCTGGAGATCTCGCAAAGCGAGAACGATAGGAGTCGCGATGGGCATCGCGCTTCATAACCTCGACATGCTTCTGCCACTCTAATAGCCGCTGGCGAGTAGGGATTGGCTTGATCTCATCCATTACCTCTTCGGCGAGGTATGGCTTGGCCTGGTGAACCTTCAGCCGATATTCGAGCTTTTGATAGAGAGTCAGAATATGGGTCGAGCAGGCCGTCTGCAGGCTCTCGAAGCCATCCTTATGCAAGGGCTCACTTCTCTTTCGCCTACCAATGGTCACGTACGGCAGTATCAAGCGAGGCAGAATGCCGTCGTCCGCAACCTTGGCTACAGCTGTTTTGAGCTTGATAATGTTCGCAGACGCGTAGCCTTGCTTCGCCAGGAAGTCTTGGTAGCCCAGGTACACCTCAGTGTTGATGTCGGTGTACTTCGTGATCTGCAAGCTAGGGTGGTTTCGCTTGTTTAGCCCGTCGATGAACTCAAGAAGCGTCTCAATTCCCGCGCGTAAGGCATACGCGTTGGTTGCATTGCCCTCATGCGTGTAAGCCACAAAAAGGATGTGCAGCGATTGGCACAGGTCTGTGCTCGCATCGAAGAACGGGCTTTTCAGGTACCGGCATGTGATCAGCTTTTCATTAGCTACCAGAACCGATGTGATCTCCGAATAGTTAACCGGAGCGGTTCCCATCAGGTAGTCAATGTCGGAGGTAGGCTGCGGGCTGTCGATCGTAGCGCTCACGATTTCAACCCTTCTCTTGCTTGCTAGGGGAGGTGGCACTCCCGCTCTGGCGGCTAGTCGGGTTGGTTGGATCAGCTGGATCGTTTGGGTCGGTTAAGGCCTGGCAAGCTGCCCATGCCTGGTCTACTGCCGCGCGCAGCTCTTCGAGACCCTGATCGTTCATGATCAGAATGTCCTCGGGCAGTTGATCTATCCCGTCCTCAGAGGAGTGGGCTTTCACCTTCAGCAAGTCAGGGCGCTTGATATGCCAGATCTTTCCGTTATGCCGGCGCAGGAAGGCTGCTTCGTTCTCAAAGCGGATGTCTTTGATAATGATGATCTGAGCATCAGCTGGCAGGTTGCCGCGTGGCTTGAGGGCCACCAGGGGACGCTGGCTACGGAGCTCATTGAAGTCCGGGTACATCTCATAGGCGTGGCGCTTCAGCAGGTTGATCACATCGCGCGGAGTGAGCCCCCACTTGCTGTCGAATGTATCGAGCTCTGATGTGATCTGGTCGGACGAGAAGTCAAAAAACGCTTGGGCTGCGAGGACGAAGGGGGCTTCTTCAGGTGACAGAGCTTCCAGGTCTACAGGGTGGGTAGAGCTGTGAGCAGGACGATTAATCTCCCGCTCAGCTCTCATCAGCCAATGCTCTGGGTTATGATGACGCATCCATTCAGTACCAACCGCCTGGAAGAACTCCCGAGGTGACCTGCCCCAAAGCGCAATGGGCTGCTCCTTGAGATTGTCATCCCAGGCCTCTGCATCTGATAGACCAAACAATGCTTGGCAACCCACCTTGAGTGGGTCGGCTAGGGCGAAAGCCGCAACGTGAGAATGGGACAGCAGCATGGAGGCCACGGTGTCTTTTCCGGATCTTGCCAGGGCTGCTAGGCCGATGATTGTTCTCACTTCTTCTCCTTTTTCCTGCTCAGAGCCTTCGGGCTATGGGCTAAGATATGGTTTACATTTCTCATGAAGGGAATATATCACAGCTTGTTTACGTTTCTGATGAAGGGAAAACAAGATGCCACCTACGCCTACCAGGGCGGTGGCCGCGGCCTGAGTGTCGAGCGTATCGCTACCCTGGAGCATTTCGTTCAGGGCGGGTTGCAGCCCGACCTGACGCTGCTGTTCGACCTGCCGGTGGAAGTAGGTCTGTCCCGTGCCGCCGCCCGCGGTCGCCTGGACCGTTTCGAGCAGGAAGGCCAGGGTTTCTTCGAGGCCGTGCGCCAGGCTTATCTGCAGCGCGCAAAGGCGGATCCGCAACGCTATCGGCTGATCGACGCGGCGTTGCCGCTGGCCGCCGTGCAGCAGTCGCTGGACGGCCTGGTCGGGCAGATCGTGGAGCGCTGCCGTGGCTGAGGCCTACCCGTGGCAGGCGGCGCTCTGGCAGCAATTGGCCGGTCGCGCCCGTCATGCCCACGCCTATCTGCTGCACGGCCCGCAAGGTATCGGCAAGCGGGCCCTGGCCGAGCAACTGATGGCGCTGCTGCTCTGCCAGCGACCTGCCGAGATGCGGGCATGTGGGCAGTGCAAGTCGTGCATGCTGCTGAGTGCGGGCAGTCATCCGGACAACTACGTGCTGGAGCCGGAAGAAGCAGACAAGCCGATCAAGGTCGACCAGGTCCGTGATCTGGTCGGCTTCGTCACCCAGACCGCCCAGCTCGGCGGGCGCAAGGTGGTGTTGATCGAGCCGGTGGAGGCGATGAACGTCAATGCCGCCAACGCCTTGCTCAAGAGTCTTGAAGAACCCTCCGGCGACACCGTGCTGCTGCTCGTCAGTCACCAGCCGAGCCGCTTGCTGCCCACCATCAAGAGCCGTTGCCAGCAGATTGCCTGCCCGCAGCCGAAGGAGGCTGATAGCCTGGCCTGGCTGGCTTCGGCGCTGCCTGAATGCGAAGAGCAGGAGCGTGTCGAGCTGTTGAGCCTGGCTGCCGGCTCGCCGTTGATGGCGGTCAGCTTGCAGGCCCAGGGCGTGCGCGAGCACCGTGCCCAGGTGGTCGACGGGGTGAAGAGGCTGCTCAAGCAGCAGCAATCCCCCAGTCAGCTTGCCGAATCCTGGAAAGATGTCTCGCTGTTGCATCTGTTCGACTGGTTCTGCGACTGGTCGAACCTGATCCTGCGCTACCAGTTGACCCAGGATGAAGAGGGGCTTGGTCTCGCCGATATGCGCAAGGTCGTGCAGTACCTGGCGCAGAAGAGCCCGCAGGGCAAGGTGCTGCAGATCCAGGACTGGATTCTCGAACAGCGCCAGAAGGTCCTCGGCAAGGCCAACCTCAACCGTGTACTGCTGCTCGAAGCCTTGCTGGCTTCCTGGGCAATGCTGCCGGGTCAGCGCTGAGCGACCGGCTTCCAATTTTCTCTGATCGTGATTTCGCCATGCTTGTAGATTCCCATTGCCATCTCGACCGCCTTGATCTTGCTGCCCACGATGGTTCGCTGGATGCGGCCCTGGAAGCGGCGCGGGCCCGTGGAGTCGGGCATTTCCTGTGTATTGGCGTCAGCGCCGACAATGCGGCCCAGGTCAAGGCCCTTGCCGAACGCTATGCCGATGTCGACTGCTCGGTAGGTGTCCATCCACTGGACCTCGCACCGGGCGCCGAGCCGGCGCTGGACTGGCTGCTGCAGGAATTGAATCACCCGAATGTGGTGGCGATCGGCGAGACCGGTCTCGACTATCACTACGAGCCCGAGGCGGCGGAGTTGCAACAGGCCTCGTTCCGACTGCACCTGGATGCCGCTCGGATCACCGGCAAGCCGGTGGTCATCCATACCCGCGCTGCGCGGGCGGATACCCTGACCTTGCTGCGCGAGGCCGCCTTGCCCCAGGCTGGCGTGCTGCATTGCTTCACCGAGGACTGGGACATGGCCAAGGCTGCCCTGGATCTCGGCTACTACATCTCCCTGTCCGGCATCGTCACCTTCCGCAATGCCGACGCGCTGCGTGACGTTGCCCGCCAGGTGCCCGCCGATCGCCTGCTGGTGGAAACCGATTCGCCTTACCTGGCGCCGATCCCCCATCGCGGCAAGCCGAACCTGCCGGAATACGTGCGTGACGTGGCGGAGTTCATCGCCCTGGTGCGTGGTGAGCGTTACGAGCAGTTGGCAGAGCAGACCACGGCCAACTTCCGCCGTCTGTTCCCGCTGGCGCGGGTGCGTCAGGACTGAGCCCGGCACGCGGGCAAAAAAAACCCGGGTTCTGGGGGGGGAATCCGGGTTAAGACCATTAGGAGTAAAACAAAGGCGAACACTCCTTGATCACCTTTATTGGCGCGACACTTGGGGGATATGCCCCGCCAACAATTCAAGTATTAATCAGGATTGATTGGCTTCCACCGCGTATTGCTCGTTTTTTAAACAGATTTGGAATACGCTCGCCGCTGCTGAGAGCGCATCGCTCCTGGCAAAAGTTCTCGAAGCCGCTGACATGCTTGGATGATCCGTGCATTTTGCCGCAAGTTAGGCATAATACTTGGCTTCGATTTTGATCCAGACCTTCTTATGCAGAAAGAACCTCGCAAGGTCCGTGAATTTCGTCGCCGTGAGCAAGAGATTCTCGATACCGCACTCAAGCTGTTTCTCGAACAGGGTGAAGACAGCGTCACCGTCGAGATGATCGCTGATGCTGTGGGTATCGGCAAAGGCACGATCTACAAGCACTTCAAGTCCAAGGCAGAGATCTATCTGCGCTTGATGCTCGACTACGAGCGCGACTTGAACCAACTGCTGCACTCCGCCGATGTCGACCGCGACAAGGAAGCCCTGTCGCGCGCCTATTTCGAATTCCGCATGCGCGACCCGCAACGCTATCGCCTGTTCGATCGCCTGGAAGAGAAGGTGGTCAAGGGGCACCAGGTGCCGGAGATGGTCGAGGAACTGCACAAGATCCGCGCCTCCAACTTCGACCGCCTGACCTTGTTGATCAAGGGCCGCATCAGCGAAGGCAAGCTCGAAGACGTGCCGCCGTACTTCCACTACTGCGCCGCCTGGGCACTGGTCCACGGCGCCGTGGCGCTGTACCACTCGCCGTTCTGGAGCAATGTGCTGGAAGACCAGGAAGGTTTCTTCCAGTTCCTGATGGACATCGGCGTTCGCATGGGCAACAAGCGCAAGCGCGACCCGGAGCCGTCCGCCAGCTGATATCTGCCGGCGACACGCCCGCTACTGGATACGACCGGGCAGGAATATACTCGGAGAGGAGGCTTGCAAAAACCTGATTTTTGAGTCAGGTTTCGCAAGCCCGATTCATCCATGCCGGAGTTTTCCATGATCGTCGACCGTCAAGGCAGGCGTTTTCGCAATCTGCGCGTCAGCCTTACCGCCGCCTGCAACTACGCATGCACCTACTGCGTGCCCGACGGCAAGCGTCTGGTCGCGGCTCAGGATGAGCTGTCCGCCGAGGCATTGGCGCGTGGTGTTGCCTGGCTGATCGAAGCGGCCGGCATCGAGCGTTTGCGGGTCACCGGTGGCGAGCCGTTGGTCAGCCCCAAGCTGGAAACCTTCCTGCAGACCGTGGCCGGCTTCGGTCTCGATGACATCAGCCTGACCACCAATGGCCAATTGCTCGCGCGCAAGCTGCCGCTGTTGCTGGATGTTGGCATCCGTCGTCTCAATGTCTCCCTCGATACCCTCGATCCCCAGGCTTTCCGGTCCATTGCCCGAGGGGGCGATCTGGCCACTGTGCTCGACGGCATGGCTCAGGCATCCGCCGCCGGCATGAAGATCAAGGTCAACATGGTGCCTCTGCGTGGGCAGAACCTCGATCAAGTCCTGCCGTTGCTGGAGTACTGCCTGGAGCATGGCTACGAGCTGCGCTTCATCGAGTTGATGCGCATGGGCCATCTGGCTCGGGACAACAATGCCTTCCTGCAGCAGTTCGTCGGCCTGGAGACCCTGTTGCAGGTGATCGGCGAGCGCTACGAGTACGCCCAGGCCGAAGCGCCGATCGATGCTACAGCGTTGCGCTACCGGATCCCGGGGCAGGGCTGCTTTGGCGTGATCGCCAACGAAAGCGTGCCGTTCTGCCGGACCTGCTCGCGCTTGCGTCTATCGTCCACGGGTTGGCTGCATGGCTGCCTGTCGTCAAGCAACCGGCACTACATCGGCGATCTGCTCGATCGTCCTCGCCACCTGGCCCTGCCGGCCCTGCAGGGCCTGCTGGTCAAGGCCCTCGGCGACAAGCAGAGCGTGGCCTTCTCCGGCGGTGCGACGGTGATGAAGATCATCGGCGGCTGAGCCCGCAAGCTGGCGCAGAACCTGCATCAGCGGGCTGTTCGCCGGATTTCCGTCGCCGGCCTCTGGAGGAAAGATGCGTAGCCTGGTTCTGCTGCTGGCGTTCGTCACGCTGGGCGGCTGCATGACTGTCAGCGACATGGGTGAGGCCACCCGTTACCAAATGAGCGATGCCGGCCTGCTGGACCACAGCAATACCCAGCGCTCGATGTCGCTGCGCCTGCAACCCGACTCGTTCATTTTCATTGCCCAAGGAGTCTTCGTGCCGCCGGGCCGGGCATATCCGCGTCCCAATGTGGTGGCTGAAGAGGCCTTCAAGGGCTTCGTTGAATACTTCCCGCTGGTGCGTCGCGCCGAAGGCCCGATTGGCCTTGAGGATGCGCTTGGTCAGGCCCGTGCCGTCGGTGCCCACTACTTGCTGTACACCCGTTTCGCCAGGGCGGACAACCGCATCGGCAATGGTGACGAATGGTATGACGAGCAGGCGGTGGATCGCCTTGGCATCGATACCGGCACCATCCAGATGATGCTGATCGAAACCAGCACCCGCTACCTGATCGACACCGCGCGCATCCACACCCGCGGCGGTTTGCTGACGTTCCATGACAACAAGCCGGAAGATTTGATCGGTCCGCCCCTGGAGGACTACGCTCGTGCCCTTCTGGGTCTGAGCAACTGAGGAGTATCGAGCATGGCTGACACGGGCAAGGCAGGCGACCTGCTGGCGCAAATCCCCAAGGCGGAGAAAGGCTTGCCGCCCGTGCATCTGTGGAATCCGGACTTCTGTGGCGATATCGACATGCGCATCGCCCGTGATGGCACCTGGTTCTACCTGGGTACACCGATCGGTCGCAAGCCCATGGTGCGGCTGTTTTCCACCATCATTCGTCGCGACGGTGACGACTACTTCCTGGTAACGCCGGTGGAGAAGGTGGGTATCAAGGTCGACGATGCGCCGTTCGTGGCGGTCAGCGTGGAAGTGCAGGGCACTGGCGAGGCGCAGGTGCTGCGTTTCACCAGCAATGTGGAGGACCAGGTCGAGGCGGGTCCCGAGCATCCGCTGCGCTTCGTCATCGATCCGGTCACCCAGGAGCCCGCGCCCTACGTGCACATGCGCACCAATCTCGAAGCGCTGATTCACCGCAATGTCTTTTACGAGCTGGTAACGCTGGCGGTGTCCCGCGAGATCGATGGCGAGGCCTGGCTTGGGGTGTGGAGCGGCGGCGAGTTCTATCCGATCGGGCGGGAGTGACCGCCCGCTTTCTTTTTTTGCCGCAATGAAAAAACCTCCAGTGCTTGCGCATCTGGAGGTTTTCAGTATTTGGCTCCGCGACCTGGACTCGAACCAGGGACCCAATGATTAACAGTCATTTGCTCTACCGACTGAGCTATCGCGGAATCTGTGGCGCATCTTACTGATTCCCAAGGAGAAGTCAAGCTTCCCCTTGGGAATTTATCGCTTACAGCACTTCAACGATGGCTTTGGTCACCACGTGGATGTTGCTCTGGTTCAGGGTGGCCACGCAGATGCGGCCAGTGTCCAAGGCATAGATGCCGAACTCGTTCTTCAGGCGGGCCACCTGCTCAACGCTCAGGCCCGAGTAGGAGAACATGCCACGCTGGCGACCGACGAAGCTGAAGTCGCGCTTGGCGCCGTATTCGGCCAGCAGGTCGACCATCTGCTTGCGCATGCCGTGGATGCGGCCGCGCATTTCACCCAGCTCGGTTTCCCACATCTGACGCAGCTCGGCGCTGTTCAGTACGGCGGCAACGATGCTCGCGCCGTGGGTTGGCGGGTTGGAGTAGGTGGTGCGGATCACGCGCTTGACCTGGGACAGCACGCGGCTGCTCTCGTCCTTGCTGCTGGTGACGATCGACAGCGCGCCGACGCGTTCGCCGTACAGCGAGAACGACTTGGAGAACGAGCTGGAAACGAAGAAGTCCAGGCCGGACTCGGCGAACAGGCGCACGGCGAAGGCGTCTTCGGCGATGCCGTCGCCAAAGCCCTGGTAGGCCATGTCGAGGAACGGCACGTGGCCCTTGGTCTTGACCACTTCCAGGACGTTTTTCCAGTCGTCCAGGCTCAGGTCGACGCCAGTCGGGTTATGGCAGCAGGCGTGCAGGACGATGATCGAGCCGGCCGGCAGGTTGTTCAGGTCTTCCAGCATGCCGGCGCGGTTGACGTCGTTGCTCGGAGCGTCGTAGTAGCGGTAGTTCTGCACCGGGAAGCCGGCGGTTTCGAACAGCGCGCGGTGGTTTTCCCAGCTCGGGTCGCTGATGGCGACGACGGCGTTCGGCGACAGTTGCTTGAGGAAGTCGGCACCGATCTTCAGGGCGCCGGTACCACCGACGGCCTGGACAGTGACCACGCGGCCCGCGGCCAGCAGCGGCGACTCGGCACCGAACAGCAGTTTCTGCACGGCCTGGTCGTAGGCGGCGATGCCGTCGATCGGCAGGTAGCCGCGGGAAGCGTGCTGGGCGGCACGTTGGGTTTCGGCTTCGATGACCGCACGCAGCAGTGGAATGCGTCCTTCTTCGTTGCAGTAAACGCCTACGCCGAGGTTGACTTTCTCGGTGCGGGTGTCGGCGTTGAATGCTTCGTTGAGGCCCAGAATGGGATCGCGTGGTGCCAGCTCGACAGCGGAAAACAGGCTCATTATTACCTTGGCTCTGAATGGAGGGTGAGTAGGGTTCGCACGCTCCAGCCGAATGCACTAGAGCGGTGCACAAACGGGGAGTCAGTATAGTGATACCGGTTGGTCACGGCGACAGTCTGCCGCAGCTTTTCCTGCTGTTTCCCGGAATATTTTTCGACCGTTAGTCGAATCCTTCGGTCAATCAGAGGAAATGCGCCGTACTCAAGGTTGAAACTGGCGCCGGGCGCCTTTAATTGGGTATAACTACTGGCTAAAAATACAGTTGCCTGTATCCCGCACTGCGTAGAGGTCCGTCATGTCCGAGTTTCAACTGGTCACCCGTTTCCAGCCGGCCGGCGATCAGCCGGAAGCCATCCGTTTGATGGTCGAAGGCATCGAGGCCGGGCTGGCGCACCAGACCCTGCTCGGCGTGACCGGCTCGGGCAAGACCTTCAGCATCGCCAACGTGATTTCCCAGGTGCAGCGCCCGACCCTGGTGCTGGCGCCGAACAAGACCCTGGCCGCGCAGCTGTATGGCGAGTTCAAGGCGTTCTTCCCCAACAATGCCGTCGAGTATTTCGTCTCCTACTACGACTACTACCAGCCGGAAGCCTATGTGCCGTCGTCGGACACCTTCATCGAGAAGGATGCCTCGATCAACGACCACATCGAACAGATGCGCCTGTCCGCGACCAAGGCCCTGCTCGAGCGGCGCGACGCCATCATCGTCACCACGGTGTCCTGCATCTACGGTCTGGGTAGCCCCGAGACCTACCTGAAGATGGTCCTGCACATCGATCGCGGCGACAAACTCGACCAGCGCGCCTTGCTCCGTCGCCTCGCCGACCTGCAATACACCCGCAACGAGATGGACTTCGCCCGCGCCACCTTCCGCGTGCGCGGCGATGTGATCGATGTGTTCCCCGCCGAATCCGACCTTGAAGCCATCCGTATCGAGTTGTTCGACGACGAGGTGGAGAACCTCAGCGCCTTCGACCCGTTGACCGGCGAAGTGATCCGCAAGCTGCCGCGTTTCACCTTCTACCCGAAGAGCCACTACGTCACCCCGCGGGAAACCCTGCTGGAAGCGGTGGATGGCATCAAGGACGAGCTCAAGGACCGCCTGGAGTACCTGCACAAGGCCAACAAGCTGGTCGAGGCCCAGCGTCTGGAGCAGCGCACCCGCTTCGACCTGGAGATGATTCTCGAACTGGGCTACTGCAACGGCATCGAAAACTACTCGCGCTACCTGTCGGGGCGCCCGGCCGGGGCGCCGCCACCGACCCTGTACGACTACCTGCCGCCGGACGCCCTGCTGGTGATCGACGAATCCCACGTCAGCGTTCCCCAGGTCGGGGCCATGTACAAGGGCGACCGTTCGCGCAAGGAAACCCTGGTGGAATACGGCTTCCGCCTGCCCTCGGCGCTGGACAACCGGCCGATGCGTTTCGACGAATGGGAAAGCGTCAGCCCGCAGACCATCTTCGTCTCGGCGACGCCCGGGCCTTACGAGGCGGAGCACGCCGGACGGGTGGTGGAGCAGGTGGTACGGCCGACCGGCCTGGTCGACCCGCAGGTCGAGATCCGTCCGGCGCTGACTCAGGTCGACGATCTGCTCTCGGAAATCCGCAAGCGTGTGGCCATGGAAGAGCGCGTGCTGGTCACCACCCTGACCAAGCGCATGGCCGAGGATCTCACCGACTACCTGGCCGACCACGATGTGCGGGTGCGCTACCTGCACTCGGACATCGACACGGTGGAGCGGGTCGAGATCATCCGCGACCTGCGCCTGGGCACCTTCGACGTGCTGGTAGGGATCAACCTGCTGCGCGAAGGCCTGGACATGCCCGAGGTGTCGCTGGTGGCGATCCTCGATGCCGACAAGGAAGGCTTCCTGCGTTCCGAGCGTTCGCTGATCCAGACCATCGGCCGGGCTGCGCGCAACCTCAATGGCCGGGCGATCCTCTACGCTGATCAGATCACCGGGTCGATGCAGCGGGCGATCGACGAAACCGAGCGGCGCCGCGAGAAGCAGATTGCCTTCAACCAGGCCAACGGCATCGTGCCCAAGGGTGTGGTCAAGGACATCACCGACATCCTCGAAGGCGCCAACGTACCGGGCTCGCGCAGCAAGAAGCGCAAGGGCATGGCCAAGGCAGCGGAGGAGAGCGCCAAGTACGAAGCCGAACTGCGCTCGCCGGCGGAGATCACCAAGCGCATCAAGCAACTGGAAGAGAAGATGTTCCAGCTGGCGCGGGATCTGGAGTTCGAGGCGGCGGCGCAGATGCGCGACGATATTGCCAAGCTGCGCGAGAAGCTGATTACCGCCTGAATTTTTCTTGCTCTTTAGGGCCTCATCGCCGGCAACGCCGGCTCCCACAGGTACTGCGTTGTACGCAAATTCCAGTGGGAGCCGGCGTTGCTGGCGATGAGGCCCTGGAGATCAATGAGCCTCTCCAGCCTTGAGCCCCTGAGGCAGCTTCCTGGTCATCAACACCGCAACCATGCTGATCGCCAACCCGATCCCGACAAAATGGAAGGCATCGTTGTAGGCCATGATCAGCGCCTGCTGATGGGTAATCTCGCTCAATCGCCCCAGCGCAGCAGCATCGCTGCCCAGCTTCTCTGCCAGTTGCGCCAGGCGCTCCGCCACCTGTGGATTGGTCGGCACCACCGCTTCGCGCAGGTAATCGAAATACACCTTGGTCCGCGCATCCAGCAGGGTCGCCAGCAGGGCGATGCCGATGGCGCCGCCGAGGTTGCGCAGGATATTGAACAGGCTCGACGCCGAGCCCGCGTCCTGCGCCTGGATATAGGCGGTGGCGATCAGCGAGATGGTCACCATGATCAGCGGCTGGCCAAGGGCGCGAATGATCTGGATATGGTTGAACTGGTCGCCGGCGAAGTCCGGATTGAGCACCCCGGAACTGAAACTGGCCAGGCCGAACAGCCCGAACCCCACGGCGCAAAGGACCTTCGGCGAAATCACCTTCATCAGCTTCGGCACTAGCGGAATCAGGAACAACTGGGGGATCCCCATCCACATGATCACTTCGCCGATCTGCAAGGCGTTGTAGTTCTGGATCTGCGCCAGGTACAGCGGTAACAGATAGATCGAGCCGTACAGGCCGACACCCATGCCCAGACTGGCGATGCTCGACAGGCCGAAGTTGCGGTTGCTGAGGATGCGCAGGTTGATCAGCGGATTGGGCCGGGAGAACTGGATGATCACGAAGGTGATCAGGCTGATCAGGGCGACGCTGCCGAGACCGACGATCAGGCTCGATTCCAGCCAGTCCTTGCGATGCCCTTCTTCCAGGAACACCTGCAAACAGCCCAGGCCGACACCGAGGGTGACGATACCGGCATAGTCCGTGCTTTTCAGTAGCTCCCAATGGGCTTCCTTCTTCTCCAGGCCATACATCAACCCGGCGATCATCAGCAGCCCGGGCGGGATGTTGATGTAGAAGATGTACTCCCAGCCCCAGTTTTCCGTGAGCCAGCCGCCCAGCGCCGGGCCGATGGAGGGGGCGAAGGTCGCGGTCATGGCAAACATCGCCATGCCCTTGGCGCGGTGGTGTTCCGGCAGCTTGATCAGGGTCAGGGTGAATGCCAGCGGAATCAGCGCGCCGCCGGTAAAGCCCTGCATGGCGCGGAACAGGATCATGCTTTCCAGGTTCCAGGCCATGGAGCAGAGCAGCGACGACACCAGGAAGCCGAGGGAAACCCACACCGCCAGGCGCCGCGCCGAGAGCAACTGCACCAGCCAGGCGGTCAGCGGGATCATGATGATCTCGGCCACCAGGTAGGACGTGGAAATCCACGAGCCTTCCTCCAGGGTGGCCGACAGCGCGCCCTGGATGTCCTTCAGCGAGGCATTGGTGATCTGGATATCCAGCACGGCCATGAAGGCGCCGAGCATGGCGCTCATCACGGCGATCCAGTCGCGTCGGCTTGGCTCGCCGACGGGACGGATCAGTTGATCACCGGCCATCGCTGCGCAGGTCGACGGTGGCGGTGACCGACATGCCGGGACGGATGCGACCTTGCAGCGGATTATCGGCGGCGAAGGTCAGTTTCACCGGAATGCGTTGTACGACCTTGGTGAAGTTGCCGGTGGCATTGTCCGGCGGCAGCAGGCTGAACTGCGCGCCCGAGGCGGCGAACAGACTGTCGACGCGGCCTTCGATCGGTGTATCCGGGTAGCTGTCGAAGACCAGTTCGGCACGCTGGCCGGGCTGCATCTTGCCGATCTGGGTTTCCTTGAAGTTGGCCTGTACCCAGATGTCCTGGTCGGGAACGATGGACAGCAGGTAGGCGCCGTTCTGCACGTACTGGCCGTCGCGGGCGGCGCGCTGGCCGATCAAGCCGCTGATCGGTGCATGGATTTCGCTGCGGCTCAGGTTCAGTTCGGCCTGGGCCAGGTCGGTGCGGGCGGTGGCGATCAGTGCGTCGAGGCGCTTGAGTTCTGCCTCCAGCGCGCTGACCTGCTGGCGCTGGCCCTGCAGGTCGGCCTGGGCCTTGCTGACCTGGGAACGGGCCACGTTGTTTTCCGCGGAAAGGGTGGTGACCCGCTCTTCGGAGACGAAACCCGGCTTGCGCAGGGCCTGGGCGCGGTTCAGGTCGATCTGGGCGCGGCCGAGGGTGGCCTGGCTGGCGGAGACCTGGGCCTGGCCGGCGGCGATCAGACTGGATTGCTGGGTCAGACGGCTCTCGGCCTGCAGGCGCTCGGCCTGATGGGTGTCGAGGGCGGCACGGGCGCGTTCCACGGCGAAGCGAAAGTCGTCGGCTTCCAGACGCACCAGCAGGTCGCCCTTGTTCACGTGCTGGTTGTCCTGCACCAGCACCGTGTCGATGCGCGCGCTCAACTGGCTGGAGACCCGGGTGATCTCGCCCTGGACATAGGCGTTGTCGGTGCTTTCATAAAAGCGTCCCTTCAGGTACCAGTGGGCGAAGAACGCCCCGGCAACCAGGAGGACCAGAAAAACAAAAAACAGCAGGCGACGCTTGAGTTGGGCAGGCATGAGGACGATCGTTCCGAAAATGTAAGCAAATTTAACAAGCATTGGATCCAGCGCGGCAAGTGACGATCACGCCCATTACTGGAGCCCGGCGCCTGCTCCCTGTTAACATCCCGGCTTTGTTTCACCTCTTGTTCGAGACTCTCATGACCACCGTTCGCACGCGCATCGCGCCTTCGCCTACTGGCGATCCCCACGTCGGCACCGCCTACATCGCCCTGTTCAACTACTGCTTTGCCAAGCAGCACGGCGGCGAGTTCATCCTGCGTATCGAAGATACCGACCAGTTGCGTTCGACCCGCGAATCCGAACAACAGATCTTCGACGCCCTGCGCTGGCTCGGCATCGAATGGGCCGAAGGCCCGGATGTCGGTGGTCCGCACGGCCCGTACCGGCAGAGCGAGCGGGGTGAGATCTACAAGCAGTACGCCCAGCAACTGGTCGACCTGGGTCATGCCTTCCCGTGCTTCTGCACTGCCGAAGAGCTGGACCAGATGCGCGCCGAACAGATGGCCCGCGGTGAAACCCCACGTTACGACGGGCGCGCGCTGCTGCTGTCGGCGGAAGAGGTGCAACGTCGCCTGGCCGCTGGCGAGCCCCATGTGATCCGCATGAAAGTGCCGAGCGAAGGCGTCTGCGTGGTGCCGGACATGCTCCGTGGCGATGTCGAGATCCCATGGGACCGCATGGACATGCAGGTGCTGATGAAGACCGACGGTCTGCCCACCTACTTCCTGGCCAACGTGGTCGACGACCACCTGATGGGCATCACCCACGTCCTGCGCGGCGAAGAGTGGCTGCCGTCGGCGCCGAAGCTGATCAAGCTGTACGAGTACTTCGGCTGGGAACAACCGAAGCTGTGCTACATGCCGCTGCTGCGCAACCCGGACAAGAGCAAGCTGTCCAAGCGCAAGAACCCGACCTCGGTGACCTTCTACGAGCGCATGGGCTTCATGCCGGAAGCCATGCTCAACTACCTCGGGCGCATGGGCTGGTCGATGCCGGACGAGCGCGAGAAGTTCTCCCTGGCCGAGATGGTCGAGCACTTCGACCTGTCCCGTGTCTCCCTGGGTGGTCCGATCTTCGATATCGAGAAACTGTCCTGGCTCAACGGCCAGTGGCTGCGTGACCTGCCGGTGGACGAGTTTGCCGCACGGGTACAGAAGTGGGCGTTCAACAGCGACTACATGATGAAGATTGCCCCGCATGTGCAGGGCCGGGTCGAGACTTTCAGCCAGATCGCCCCGCTGGGCGGCTTCTTCTTCGAAGGCGCGCTGAAGCTGGATGCCAAGCTGTTCGAGCACAAGAAGTTGTCGAACGACCAGGTGCGCCAAGTCATGCAACTGATCCTGTGGAAGCTGGAAAGCCTGCGTCAGTGGGAAAAGGACCGTATCACCGGTTGCATCCAGGCCGTGGTCGAGGCCCTGGAACTGAAGCTGCGTGATGCCATGCCGCTGATGTTCGCCGCGATCAGTGGCCAGGCCAGCTCGGTCTCGGTCCTCGACGCCATGGAGATCCTCGGTCCGGACCTGACTCGCTATCGTCTGCGCCAGGCCCTGGATCTTCTGGGCGGCGTTTCCAAGAAAGAAAACAAGGAATGGGAGAAGCTTTTGGGCACCATCGCCTGATCGCCTTCACCTGTTTTCTTGCGGGGCGAACCCGCTGCCATCGGCGTTTTGCCGGGGTAGCGGGTTCGCCCCGCAGTCGTTTCGCCAGGTGCGAGAGGGCGGCAATACCCCGTAAACACGGGGCTTTTCCCGGTCAGGGGCGGTAAGTGATTGTTATCTAGGAAAAAATTTTTGAATTTTGTTGAAAATAAGTTTGACAGGTCTGTAATCCGATCTTAATATGCGCCCCGTCCACAGCGATGAACGAAAACGAAACGCGAAGCACCCAGCCAAGCGATTCAAGTTCAAAGCGACATTGTGGGGCTATAGCTCAGCTGGGAGAGCGCCTGCATGGCATGCAGGAGGTCAGCGGTTCGATCCCGCTTAGCTCCACCAAATTCCGCTTGGCAGCCGAGGCTGACAAGCAAGACCGGGTCCAGCAACCGGGTCTTGAAGGTAAGAAGGTTCGTCCCCTTCGTCTAGTGGCCTAGGACACCGCCCTTTCACGGCGGTAACAGGGGTT
>NZ_JBMDIJ010000091.1:0-22968 GCF_057808595.1 Pseudomonas sp. FG98
ATCTGACGTATGGATTTCGACCCCTAAAACAACGGCAGGAATATTCTCTGTAACGCTCGGAAAATTCTTATAAAGCCTGTCGTTACAAAAGACTTCTGGCAGCGTTCCTGAACTTCCTGGAAATCCCGAATATTCAGATAAAGCCGAATAGCCTGACATTAAAAGTAATTAAATCTGATGACATGGCAGGAAATTTCCTACATATCTTTAAATTAAAGATATGTATGTACCAGAAACGCATCCATAGCCGGCGACCCATTCAAAACCCTCAACAAAGCGCCCGATCCAGCTGAGCCAACGGCAGCTCACCATGGGTTTGGCCTTCCTGCGAGAAATGCCGTGAAAATCGACTCCCGGCAGCCACATCACGTCTTCCAGCCCCCCCTGCCACAACCCCCGGATTCTTCCATCCGCACACCTGACCAACCAGTCACAAAACCCGCCCTCACCCAACGTTCACGGGCATTTCCTCAGCACACAAAGCTATTTCCACAGCAAAAAAACACTGAAATATTCATTTGCAGTTTGCTACCCCCGCAACTATGTTTTCGAGCACCCGGCGCTCACAAGGAAGTGGCACACCGTGCCAGTGAGTCGCCTGTCACCACCTCAGGGAAGACATCATGGCGACTCGCGATTTCGTTCGAGCTGTGCGTCACGCTTTTCTCACGCTGGCCGTGTTCACCTCACTGGCAAGCACTCCGATCCAGGCCCAGGAAGCGCCCAAGGCGCTGAGCGTCAAGCCCCAGTCCTACCAGGAAGCCCCCAAGGCCCTGAGCGCCAGGACCCAGGCCGATTTCAAGGCGCTGGACGCCGAGGTTCGCCCCGGCACGCCCTACCGCCTGAACCTGGCCAACCCGCTGCACTACCGCTACATCACCGAAACCCTCCAGCGCGCCGGCAAGACCCCGGAAAACTCGCCGCAACTGTTCCGCACCCTGAAAGCCGGGCGTAACAGCGGCCTGGCCGAGCTGAAGAAATCCGGCGGCAAACCGGCCAGGGCCGTGGCCGCCAGCAGCGAAAACAGCGGCGGCATCCAGAACCTCAACTTCATCGCCACCTTCTCCCAGGACAACAGCGCCCCCGCCAGCAAGTCCATGACCCTGGCCGCCACCGACAGCCAGCCGGGCTACCAGGCCACCGGGATTTCCTCGGTGGCCGGCGGTACCACCACCACCTCCATCGTCATGGAGCTGTACGAGGTGGAAACCGGCAAGGTCTACGCCACCCAGTCCAGCACCCAGTACGGCCAGGGCACCGATTTCCGCGTGCAGGTGACCGGCCGGGTACCGAACGCCGACGGCAGCCCGACCACCCAGGCCAAGGGCCTGTTCCTCTACTACCCGGCCAATGCCGGGCCGATCGATCCGCCGGTGGTCTACACCCAGACCTTCCAGGACACCCTCAACCCCAGCAGCGCCTGCCTGAACCAGCCCAACTACTGCGTGCGCAGCAACGGCAACTGCACCGGCAGCTACGAAACCAGCTGCACCAACACCAAGGCCAACACCACCGCGATCAAGCTGTGCTGGTACCGCGGCAGCCAGCAGGAGTGCGACTACTGGAACTCCAACGCGCACCCGACCGACTTCGTGTTCCCGCTGTCGGGTTCGGCGACCTTCCCCAACACCGTGGTTTCGCCACCGGCCGGGGTCACCAGCATCTACATCCAGAACCCGACCGGCGGCGGCTGCAACGTGTACTTCCAGCAAGGCACGGTGCTCGAATCGCAGTACTGGACGGTCAATGGCTCGACCATTTCCTGGAACTACCCGGCCTCGGCCTTCCCCAACACCGGCAACTGCATCAACTACTACGACGGCACCCAGGCCTACCTGTGGGTCACCGCCTATGTCGCGCTCAACGGCAGCGGCAGCCAGGAGCCGCCGTTCGGCACCCTCAACTTCACCAGTGACCGCACCTACATCGGCACCCCCGGAGTGAACATCATCCCGCCGCTGTACATCATGCAGGGCTGCCTGGCCGAAGGCACCGAGATCACCCTGGCCGACGGCAGCACCCGTGCGGTGGAAGCCTTCACCGGCAAGGGCGGCGAGTCGGTGAAAAGCGCCGACGGCAAGACCAGCGAGGTCTACGGCACCACCCAGGGCACCGAAGCGCACCCGATGATCCGCATCAAGACCGATAAACAGCAGAACGTGCTGGTGACCCGCACCCACCCGATGATCCTCGACAGCGGGCTGCCGGTGCAGGCCAACCTGCTGCGGGTCGGCGATGTGCTGAAAACCCTCGACGGCACGGCGGTAGTCACCTCGGTGCAGGCGGAGAAATACACCGGCAAGGTGCATAACCTGCTGACCCAGCCCTACCCCACCTCCGGCACCTACTACGCCGGCGGCCTGCTCACCGGCGACGCCAACATGCAGCAGTCGCTGGCTTCGGTGAGCAACCGCCAACCGGTGCGCAGCGCCGAAGAGATCCGCCGCAGCCTGCCCAAGGAATGGCTGAAGGACTTCGACAACGACCAGTGACGCCCACGGGGGAGACGTGATCGCGTCTCCCCCGTCGCCCGGCTTCCCGACTCTCTCCTTCCCAGACCTTTTTCCCGGAGGCGCACATGGCCGCCCACGCACAATCCCTGAGCAATGCCAACGACCCGAGCATCGTTTCCGCCATCTACGACGGCAGCAGCGTGCGCGTCACCTGGACCCCCTCGGCCGACACCGGAGTCACCGGCTATGTCATCCAGCTCGCCTGGCTCGGTGGCGGCGAACCGGTGCTGGCCTACCAGAGCCAGGTGTTCCAGGGCCGCATCACCACGGTAGGCGCACTGACACTGAGCCAGCCGCTGAACACCGACGTCACCTACCAGGTGGTGGTCCAGGCCCAATGGGGCGATAGCGCCGGGCAGAACAGCGCGCCGGTGATCCTGCCCACCGCCCGCCCGACCCTCGATGCCGCGCTGTATGACGGCAAGGCCCTGCGGGTGGAATGGCAAGCGTCGTGGCAGGCCGCTGCCGGCTACGAGATCGTGGTGCTGTCGAAGAGCATCGGCACCCTCTACACCATCCCCGTCGCCGGAACGCAGACCACCTCGACGGTGGTCGACAACGCGCAACTGGGCGGTGGCCTGGGCGACAACGCCGAGTGGACGGTGCGGGTCGCCGCGGTCGGCGAGAACAGCGCCAGCGCGCGCTCCGACGAGGCACAGTTTCCTGCGACCTCGATGGTCCGCCCGGTGCTGGCCAAGACCAACCTGTACCGCAACAGCAACCACATCACCGCCCGCTGGACCGGCTCCGCCGCCAGCGAGATCGTCGGCTACCGCCTGAGCGCCAGCGCGGCCGCCAGCAGCACTCGCTACGACCTGTATGTCGCTGGCGGCAACGCCGCCCAAGCCGTGCTGCCGCTGCCCGCCGCACTGGCCGACAGCGAGATTTTCCAGCTTTCCGTTACCGCCCTTACCGCCAGCGGCGCCGGGCTGGTCAGCCCGCTGACGCCGATCGTCAGTACCGTTCCGGTGCTGACCTCGGCGGACTACAGCGGCAGCGCACTGAACCTCACCTGGACCCTGCCGAGCAATCCCGGCGTGACCGGCTACACCCTGCAGGCCCTGTCGTTGAGCAGCGGACAAAGCCTGTCGGCGACCGTCAGCGAACCCAGTGCCACCTCGGGCAGCATCACCCTGGCGACGCCCCTGGATACCAGCCAGAACTGGGTAGCGCAGATCATCGCCAACAACAACGGCGGCGTCGGCGCCGAGGGCGAGTGGCTGCCGCTGGTCACCGGCAGCGCCAGCTTCACCAGCCTGGTGGTCAGCGCCGACGGCAGCAGCCTGGAGATCACCTGGCAAGCGCCGGTGTCACTGGTCGCCCCGGACAGCACCACGGTGACCCTGCTGCTCGACGGCGTCGCCAGCAGCAATCTCACGGTGAACGGCAATACCGCGCGCCTGGCCCTGCCGGCAAACACTGGCGCTGCAACCCTGAGCGTCGGCCTGGCCCCGGCCCGCGGCGTAGCGCGCAACAGCAGCACCGCGGCCCTGGCCGCGCCGTTGGCGATCCCGCAATTCAGCAGCTGGGACACCGACGCCGTGACCGCCAGCGGCACCCTGAGCTGGGCCGCCCTGGCCGGCGCGCCGGGCTATCGCCTGGGCCTGCCTGGCGGCCAGCAGCTCGACCTGACCACCACCAGTACCACCCTGACCCCGGCGCAACTGGCCAACGGCGGTCACCCGGCGCTAGTCACCCTGCGTAGCGCCGGGGTGGTCAGCGGCTGCACCCTGATCGGCCCGGCCAGTGCGCCCTTCGCCCTCGCCACCACACCGGTGCCGGAGCTGTTGGTCGACTACGACGGCGCCACCCTCAGCGCCCGCTGGAGTGCCGTGGCCGAGAGCCAGAGCTACCGGGTCTCGGTGCTGAAGACCGTGTCCGGAACCACCAGCGTGGACCAGGCCTTCACCTCCACCAGCGGTGTACTTGAACAAAGCTGGGCCTATGTGCCGGCCAGCCCCGACGCCGCCCTCCAGGTCGTGGTGCAGGCCAACCAGCCGGTACTCGGCGCCAGCAATATCGGTCCGTCTGGCCGCGCCCGGGTCCTGTACCAGAGCGCCTTCATTCCCTCGACCGCCGCCGCCTCGACCAGCTTCCCGCACCTGCTGCCGGCGCAGGCGCTGGGCACCGCCCTCAACGGCAGCGCGCCGGCCAGCGACCTGACCCTGTACCTGCCGCAGATCGGCAAGACCGGCAGCCTCAGCGGCCTGCCCATCACCCAAGGGCCATTCACCCTGGCGGCGGCCAGCGGCAACAGCTACCCCTACAGCCTGGCCATCGCCTCCAGCGGTGCCGACTCGCCCTGGACCTTCGACACCCAGCCCGTGCGCAGCGGCCTGCTGCTGGCCTACGTGGCCTTTCTCCAGGCCCTGGAAACGGCCGGCGCCGCGGCCTGGGGCATCATCGCCGTGCAGGACGCCCTGGCCCGGGTCATGCCGCAGACCTTCGAGGAGTCGCTGTACTACGGCTTCGGCCTGTCGTTCCCGTCCATCGCCACCGGGGTCACCCTCGGCTCGGTCGACCTGCGCCCGGGGATGATCCTGCGGGTCGCCGCCAGCCCGTTCCAGACCATCTCGTCGAGTTCCTCGGACCTGAAGTGGAGCAACGGCTATGTCGCCGGGCCGACGGTAGACTATGCAGTCGGCCAGTTCGTCGACAGCTCGGGGGTGATCAGCACCGGCTGGGATTCCTTTATCGGCCAACTGGTCAGCGGCGGCGCGCTGTCGGTCAACCCGCCGCCGTCCCATGCCACCACCCAGCAGATGGGCGGGGTCGCCGATGCCGCCGACCTGTACTTCCCGACCTTCATCACGCCGTTCTACCGGCTGTTCTCGCCATCGTCCCTGGCCAGCGCCAGCGACCCGGCGGTGACCACCACGACCAACAACTTCACCCTCGCCGCCGCCGCCAGCTTCACCGCGCTGAACAGCGCCAGCAACGTCCCCGGCGGCACCGTGCCGGTGGCCTTCTTCCGCGGCCGCGCGGTACCCAAGGCCTGCCTGCGGGTGACCCTCGACGGCACGCCGCTGGTGGTGCCGGTGGGCACCACAGTGGCCAACCTGCTGGCCCAGGCCGGGCGCATGCCGGTGCCGGCGGCCTTGCCGGTAAATGGCGTGCGTGTGCTGCGCGGGCTGGGTGCCGCCGTGCTCGACCCGACGGCCGCGCTGGGCACCGCGGCCTGGCCGCTGCGCCTGGACTGGACCGGGCTGGGCAATTACGCGCCGGGCTGGACACCGCTGTCGCTACCGCTGCTGCCAGGCGATGCCGTCACCACCCAGCAGCCCTGATCCATCACCGCCTCGCGACAGGGAGCCGTCATGAGCGTACCGGTGTTCGAGCAAGTCACGGCGGGCCTGTACCGCCTTTCCACCCTCGCCGAGAGCGGCCTGGAGAGCTATTGGGCGGGCTACCTGGCCAGCCCCGGCAGCGACCTCGGCGCCAGTGCCAGCCTGGCGCAGACCTGGGCGGACACGGGGGGCGCCTACCTGTTTCTCGGCAGTGCGCCGAGCGACCCGGCGGCGTTCGTCGCCGACCTGCGCGCGCTGTGGTCACGCCTGTCACCCAAGGGCTGGCTGCGCCTGCTGTGGATCACCAACCCGACGGACAGCGCCAGCCAGTGGCAAACCCAGGGCATCGACGCCCTGCCCGTCGGCGCGCCGAGCGGCAACTGGCGGGTGGTACGCGACATGCGCTTCGCCCTCGGTCAGTACGCGGTGGCGGTCAAGGGCGGCAGCGACCTGCAAGCCGGCAGCGACAGCCTGCTGTTCGACACGGCCGGTATGTCGTTCTTTGCCAGCGGCGGCGTGTATGCCGCGACCGGGGCGCAATGCCCGCTGCCCCTGACCGGGACGCAACTGGGCTGCCTGACCTTCGCCATCAGCGCCAGCAATGGCCTGGACGCGGATGCCGACGACATGCAGCGCCTGGGCGTGATGCTGCGCTACGGCGAGGCCGATGCCGAAAGTCCGGTGGGTGAGGTCAACCTGATCGACATGCCGCTGTTTCGCCAGCTGGACGCCACGCCCTTCGACCTCGCGCTAAGCTTCGACCCGCTGAACCCCTGCTTGCCGCAACGCAGCGCGCTGGTCTTCGCCACCGCGCAAGGTGCCGCGCCGACCCTGGAATACGCCCAGCGCAGCAATACCGGGCATGCCACCCAGGTCACCCCACGGGCCGGCAGCGGCGACCTGCCCGGTGCGCGCCTGAGCTTCGGGCGCACGCCGCTGTTCGATGCCGCCGACGTCGCCAGTGCCAACCTGGTCTGGCACCTGGCACCGGACGGTCTGTTCGACTTCAGCACACCGCAGCAGGCCCGCGGCAGCGATGGCAACAGCCGGGTGATCCTCGGTGTCTCCGGCACCGAGACCGTGGTGCTGCCGCAAGACAGCCCGTCGCTGTTGCTGTTCCAGGCCAATGGCGCGGCCTACCTGCCGCCGGCCGGCGAGGATGCGGGCGGTTCGAACCTCAGCGACCTTGGCACCACTGCCTGGGCCACCGTGCTCTCCGATGGCGGCAATGGCCGCAGCTACGAGGCGCAGCCGCCACGTTCGCCGCTGTTCAACGCCGCCCAGGTGCCGGTGGCGGGATTTCTCGCCTACCTGAACATGAACGCCGCCACCCTGCCGACCTTGCAGGCCAGCCAGCAGAGCGCGCCGGTGGTGTGGCCCATGGGGGTGTACGCACGGATCCCGGCGGACGCCATCGACCAGGCCGCCCATCTGGAGGACGCCGCCCTCGCCCCCACCCGGCGCACGCTGATCGGCCTGCCGCCTCTGGAAGCCCCGCGCAGCGCCCCCACCGGCCGCCTGCGCCTCGGCGCCCAGGCCGCCGCTGGCGACACACCGCCCCTGGGCGTTACCCCCAGCGGCCTGATCGCCGTGCTCGACCCAACCCAGTCGGCCTGGGCCGGGGTGCTGTTCGCCAACATGCCGCAGTCGGACACCGGACAACTGATCCTCACCGAGGTCAAGCCGCCGTTCCAGGCAGCGCTGCAATCCAACCAGCTGTTCATGGTGGTGGCCGACGTCGACACCTTCATGGACCAGGGCAGCTCGGTGGCCTATCAGCTCACCGCCGCCAATGCCGTCCCGCGCCTGCTGGCCGCCGGCGTTCCGGCGGCGCAGACCCAGGCGATCAACAGCGCACTGAGCGCCCTCGGCTACCCGGAGTTCGCCAACGAAGCTGCCTTCGACGCGGCGGTGTCGGCCAGTGCCGGCGACTACCTGGCCCAGGCCCAGTCGGCCGCCGGCCTGCTGCGCGCCGATATCGAAGGCTGGACCTTCCAGTTGTCGCCGCGCTCCTGGCGCAGCGATGTGCTGAGCCCGACCCTGATGCTGTTCAAGTATTGCGGCCGGGCCATCACCGAACTGGCGGCAGACCCTGGCGCCTGGTGCTGGCCGGAAGTGGCGCTGGCCGCCGACGGCACGCTGGCGCCGACCCTGGCGGCGCTAGACGCGGTAATCGCCAAGGCACGCCTGGCAGTGCTCGACCCGGATATCGGCGACAGCGACCCGCTGGTGCTGTTCTACCACGAGGTGCTGGACAACCCGCGCTGGAACGGCGTGCTGTTCCTCAATGCGCCGATCGACTTCCAGGACATGCCCTCGGCCCTGCGCTTCATGGCCGCCGGGGTCGACCGCTCGCGCTTCTATGCCCATCACGTCGGTTTCTCGCTGACCCCGTACACGCCGCAGAACGGCGTGATCGCCCTGGGCCAGACCGCCGCGTTCGGCCTGATCGACTACAACGACCCGGACGACCTGGTGGCCTCCACCACCATTCCCTTCGGCTACAAGACCCTGTCGATGCGGGTGCGCTTCGACAATGCGCGGGTGGTGGACTTCTCCGCCGAAGCCGAACTGATGGTCAACCGCCTGTTCGCCTCGTGGCTGGCCAAGGTCGACCGCGCACGGGGCAACAACCTGATCCTCACCGGCAGTTACCAGCGCATCGGCGGCCAGCCGAGCTACTCCTTCAGCCTGCTGGGCGACAACGTATTCCAGAGCAACGGCGCGGCCCTGGCCTCCATCGATATCCGTGACTGTCGCCTGGAAACCGCCGCAGCCCCGGTGGACGGCCTGCTCACCGCCAACTTCGTGCTGTCGGGACGGCTGGCCTTCGTCGAGATCCCCGAGTTCGACCTGTTCGGCTACGGCCCCGGCGAGGCGGTCAACGGCTACCTGAGTTTCCAGGGTCTGGTAGTGGCGATGTCCTTCTCCATGGAAGACCCGGCCAACCAGCACTTCACTTCCGGCGAAGCCGGGGTCGGTTTCGATACCGGGCCGGGTGCATCATTGGCGCGCCCGGCATCGCTGCTGGAGAACTTCCCGCTGCGCCTCGACGGCCTGGTCGCCGCCCCCGACCTGGCCGCAGCCGGCCAGCCGCCGCAAGGCGCGACCCCGGAAAGCCTAGGCTTCACCTCGATCGGCGCACCGCTGGACCAGCAACCGCTGGCCGCGCCCTGGTTCGGCCTGAGCCTGGCTCTGGACATGGGCACCCTCGGCGCCCTCAGCGGTGCCATCGGCCTGAAGATCACCCTGCTCGCCGCCTGGGGGCCGGAGCCGGTGGCGGGCGACCCGCCGGTGTACCTGGGGATCAAGCTGGGCATGTCCAACGCCCTCAACGGCAGCCTGCCCTTGCAGGGCGTGCTCAAGCTGGGCTTTCGCAACTTCCTGTTCGAGACCTGGCGCGACAGCGACAACCGCCTCAACTACCTGCTGCGCATGCGCCGCTTCGCCCTCTCGGTGCTGGCCTGGAGCTTCCCGCCGGGCAATGCCGACCTGATGCTGTTCGGCGCGCCGGGCAGTCCAAAGACTTCGCTGGGCTGGTATGCGGCGTATCTCAAGGATGAGGACAAGAAGAAGCAGCAGGCGTTGCTGGCGGGTCCGGCACCACGCCAGGTGGCCAGGCGCACGCCGGATGCACGGCGCCTCGCACGGTCCGGACGGCGTACGCCGCCGGTTATCTGAATCAGGACTCAAGGACGATCCCGATGAGCAGTCATTTCCGCCTCTATTCCCTGGATGTCGGGCAAGGCATGTCGACACTGTTCGTCGTCTATGACGCCAGTGGCAAGGTCACCGCACTGGCCCTGTTCGACCTCGGTTCGCTCGGCAAGCGCGATGTCGCAGGCCCGTCCACCCTCGAGTTCCTGAAGAACATGGCCCTGCAGCGGGAATCGCCGAACGGGCGTATCGATGCCGTGTTCATCTCGCACAAGGATGGCGACCACATCAACATGTTCTTTGGCAGCGAGAGCGGCAAGGATCCCCTGCAAGGCCTGTTGCGCCTGCTCCCGGACATGACCATCGGGCTTTGCCGCTACGGCGGTCGCTACAGCTGGTACGCCGACACCGCCACGGTGGACAAGAAAAGCGAGAACCTGCTCACCCTGATCAAGGCGCGCACCGCCAAACCGGATGAGGACGTGAAGGGCTTCCCGGTAGGCGCCAGCACCGTGGTGCCCACCGGCGGCGTTGGCAGTCTCTGGGGCGGGGACGACTACCTGGTGTTCCTGGTAGCGGCGAATGCGCCCTACAACGGCGAGGCGGTCGGCACTCCGGAAGACCAGATTTCCGCCAAGCCCAACGGCGACCAGGCCAACTCCAAGAGCCTGGTGCTGGTCGTGGGCGTGGAGGCCGGGGGGCAGATGACCACGGCCATCATCGGCGGCGATGCGACGTTCCCGACCTTCCAGTACATCAACTGCCTCGTCACCGGGACCGGGCAGAACGTCTACATGACGCTGCTGCCGCACCATGGCAGCCGCAAGACCACCTTCGGCCTGCCGTCGAAAAGCAAGCCGATCAGCGTGGAGGCCCGCAGCGTGGTAGAGAACTACGCCCGGCTGATGTCCGGCAAGACCGTGGTGGCCAGCGCGGACACCGGTAGCAACTACGGACACCCGTCCCTGGAAACCAGCCAGCTGTTTCTGCAATACGCCGACACCAGCAAGACCTGGTGGACCGACCCGCTGGTCGGCAACGGCCGTCACTTCACCACCGCCTACATCGACTTCGCGCTGGACACCACCACTTACAACCAGACCGGCATGAAAACCATCCTGACCACCCAGAACCTCTACTCGACGCGCTACTACGACAGCTCGGTGGTGTCCTCGCCCATGGTCGCCTACGCCCCGTTCACCGCCTTTGGCACACCGCCGTACAGCGACAAGTTCGCCTATGCCCCGGGCATGAACTGGATCTATACCCTGCTGCCCCAGGCCGTGGGCTTTCTCATCGATTTCCGCGGTGTGTCGAGCAACCGCCTACCCAAGGACAAATCCGTGGAGGTGCTCACCGCCGAGCAGTTGCTGGAATCGTTCACCTTCGTGCATCGCGAAGGTGTAGACGAGCCCAAGCCGGCAATGCAGAGCGCCGCACCACCGCCACCTGTGCCCTCGCCCCGGGTGGAGCCCCGGCAGGTCGCTCCCGGCCAGGCTCGTGCGCCGGCCCGGGCCCAGCGCCTGGCTCCCAGGCTCGGCACCCCGGGTGCACCGTCGGGAGGTCGCCGCTAAATGTCCCTGTCCTCGACCTACGCGATTCTCAAGGCCGCCATCACCCCGGCGCAAACCATCGATCTCTGGACGGTCTCGGCCGATCCCGGGCTGCCGGGGCTGCGTGGCGTGCTGGAGCTGTTCGGTGTATCGGCCAGCTACATCGTCAGCGCCACCACCCTCAGCCAGGGGCTGGACCGGGTGACCCTGAACGGCAACGGCCGCTACGGGCAGCCCGGCGACCCGCAAGGCATGCGCTTCAGCGCCTGGATCACCCTGCTGTACACCGAGCAGGACGGTACGGGGGGCATCTTCCAGTTGTCCATGGCGCTGACCGAGCCCGGCTGGACCTTCCAAAGCTTCTTCAACCCGGCCTGCCTGCCGGACAGCGAACGGGTACAGACCGAGGACGCCGCCGTACTCTGGGGGCCGTCGTTCCTGCTGTCACTGGGGCTGAACGCACCGGTGTTCCGAGCCGACAGCCGTGCCAACGCCAGCCTGCTGCTGTCAGGCTCGCTGCCCGACTCGCCGATATTCGACGGTTTCGCCGACCTGCTGGCGCCCTGGCCGCTGGCCCTGAGTGGCCCGCTGACGATGCCCGCGAGCTGGACCGGTATACCGGTCATGACCCTGCGCGCCGCAGCCACGAGTTCGGCCAACGTCCCCATCGCCGCCAACGGCGGCACGCTGGGCGGCCCGGGCGGCCTGAGCCTGCGCGGCCTCGGGCTGGAGTTGCTGGTGCGCGACGATCTCGACGAAGCGGTCTGGGATCGCACCAGCTTCTCGGTGGCCAACCTGACCGGCACCGTCATCCTCGGCAGCGGGCCCGACGCCTTGGTGGCCACGGTGACCACCCAGGTGCTCACCTCCGGTCCGCAGTGGCACATGACCGCAACCTTCGATCCGCAGCACGCCTCGGTGGTGCGCGGCATGGCGCAATTGACCACCATCTTCGGCCTGCCGGCGCTGCCCCTGCCGGACAACTTCCCACTGATGGAAACCTTCAGTTTCCGCTCGGTGGAACTGTATTTCTCCTCCCCCGGCAACGGCATACTCCCCACCCTGAACTTCCTCGTGGTATCCATCGGCTCGGACCAGCAATGGACACCGCCAGTCCCCTTCGTAACCCTGCACAACGTCGGCACCCGCTGGACCTGGGGCTGGAGCAAGGACAGCGCGGGCAAGAGCGTCAGCAGCGTGTCCGGCTCGGTCAGCGGCTCACTGCGCTTCGGCGGCAATGATCCGCAGGACAAGGTGGATGTCGATATCGCAGTGTCCCTGCCCGACCTGTTCATCCAGGGCAACATGCGCGCCGGCGACTACATTCCGATCGGCCAGGCCTTCACCTACTACTTCGGCGCTCCCGGCCCCGCCGCCGGCGGCCTGAGCAGCGCGGTGGTCTCGGCGCTGGGGTTCTTCGCCGATCCGCTGAACCAGACCTACAACGCCAACACCACCGTGGTCTTCCTCGATCCGTCCACCGGCCTGCCGGACCTGCGCCAAGGCTGGAGCGTCGACCTTATCGTCATTGACCTGGTCCTCGAGCAGGTCGATTTCTGGATCGCGGTACAGAACGGCCGCGTCGGCGGAGGGCTGTCCGGCGTCTTTTCGTTCTACCCGGATGCGGCGGCCGACGATTACGAAAGCCCGCGGCTGATGCTCGCCGCCAGCTACCCCATTCAGGACCCGAGCAGTCCTCGCGGCTGGGTATTCGAAGGCCATCTCTACCAGGGCACCAGCATCAACCTCACCGACCTGGTTTCCCAGTTCCTCGGCCTGGGCAAGGCCCCGGCCTCGGTGCCGGTGCTGATGGTCGATCGTCTCGACGTCAGCTTCTCCACCGGTGACCAGTCCTACGAACTGGGCGGCACCATCTCCATGCGCTGGACCCCGACCCTGTTCGGCACCGAGCTGAAGGTTTCGGCAGCGGCCAGCATCGATATCGCCCGCGACGGCAGCGCTCCCCCTGAAAAACCCGCGTCGGGGCGGCTGAGCGGCGAGTTCTCGATCAACCGCATCGGCGTCGAGGTGGGCATGGACGTCGGCGTCGACGAGCCGACCTACCTGCTCAAGGTCTACGTCGACACGATCTGGGTCCAGGCCATCACCGCCTGGCGCGGAGACAAGGACAGCACCACCAACCCGCGCCACCAGGTGGTCTCGGTGCAACTGGGCGGCACCACCCTGGGCGACATGCTCGAGTACCTGGTCAACCTCGCCGCGCCGACCCTGGGCTTCACCCTCGACTCACCGTGGGACGTGCTCAAGCGCATCGAACTGTCGAGCTTCGTGTTCACCCTCGACCCGACCAACAACCTGGTGGAGTTCGTCTACAAGGCCAAGGTCGACCTCGGTTTCGGCACCCTCTCGGCGATCGGCGTGCGCTATACCCGCGCCGGTGCCGGCAAGGTCGAGCTGATCCTCGAAGGTTCGCTGCTGGGCAAGTCGTTTACCGGCGACGACGCCCTGGCCTGGGACGTGGTCAACGACCCGCCGCCGGCCGTGCCGGGCACCGGTTCGTCGCTGGTGGAGCTGCGCTACCTCGGCATCGGCCAGCGCATCCGCCTGCAGAACCCGGTGGACACCGTGGCCGGCAACCTGGCCCTGCTCAAGCAGTTCATGACCCCGGTGGAGAACCCCGACAAGCTGCCGACCACCCGCAGCAACGGGGTGGCCTTCTCCGCCGACAGCCAATGGCTGATCGGCCTGGATATCGGCCTGATGGCCAATACCGTCGACCTCGGTTTCCTGTTCAACGACCCGATCCTCTACGGCCTGTCGGTGGGCCTGAATGGCGAGAAGGCCGGCAGCCTCGCCGGGCTGCGCTTCGAGATCCTGTACAAGAAGATTTCCGACGACGTCGGCATGTTCCGCGTCGAACTGCGCCTGCCGGATGCCTTCCGCACCTTCCAGATCGGCATCGCCTCGCTGACCCTCGGCACGGTGGTGATCGAGGTCTACACCAACGGTAACTTCAAGGTCGACCTGGGCTTCCCCTACAACCAGGACTTCAGTCGTTCGTTCTCGGTCCAGGCCTATGTCTTCATCGGTCGCGGCGGCGTGTATTTCGGCCTGCTCGATGGCGTTACCTCGAGCCAGGTGCCGCGCATCAGCAATGGCACCTTCTCGCCGGTACTGGAACTGGGCATCGGCCTGGCCGTGGGTGTGGGCAAGGAAATCCGCGCCGGGATCCTCGGCGGCGGCGCCTATGTCGAGGTGCAGGTGATCTTCCAGGGCGTGCTCGGCTGGTTCAACCCGTCCAGCGCCGGGCTGCCGTCGGCCCAGTATTTCCGTGCCCAGGGCATCGCCGCCCTGCATGGCAAGGTCTACGGCTACGTCGACTTCAAGGTGATCAAGGTGTCGGTGAGCCTGGAGGCCTATGCCCAGGTCAGCGCGCTGTTCGAGTGCTACCGGCCGACCGAATTCACCCTCAAGGTCTCGGTGCGCGCCGAGGCCAAGGTGAAGGTCCTGTTCATCAAGATTTCCTTCAGCTTCCATGTCTCGCTGGAGCTGTCCTTCACCCTGGGTTCGGTGCAGCAGACGCCGTGGATCGTCGCCCCCGGCGGCGACCCCAAGGGCTTCCAGGACAGCCGCCTGCTGGCCAGCCCCGGACGCGCCGGCAGCCTGGCCGGCGGCCACGGGCCACGGGCACGGCGCAATCGCGCACAGCGGGTGCAGGTGCTCAGCGCCCAGCACCTGCACCAGGTGCTGCTGCGCAAGCGCACCAGCAATGCCCTGGCCGTGGTCGAAGACAGCGATTGGGACTGGGACCCGAGCCGCAGCCAATGGCCCGACGGCCAGCCGCGCACTGCCCTGCTGTACCTGCTGCCGAGCATTTCCATCGGCGAGCTGCCGGTGTCGTGGAGCGGCCCGGCCCAGGCCGATGCGACGCCCGACTACCGCGCCGCGTTCATCCTCTGCGCCAACTCCGGGGTCGATCCGCAGGCCCCCAACGCCCGCGCCGAGGCCAACCGCTCGGCCCTGCACCATGCCCTGGCGGCCAGCGCCGAGGACACCGACAGCCTGACCCCGGACCTGTGGGTGCGCACCGTGCTGCTGTATGCGCTGTACGCCATCCCCGACGGCCCGCGCAGCGAAAGCGATCCGCTGACCGCCGGCCAGCTGGCCCTGCTCGCCGCCGCCCTCGACGACCCGCAAAGCGCCGATGCGGCCTTCTCCTGGAGCAATCTGGACACTCTGTTCGCCACCAACCTGCACCTGCTGCTGGGCGCCGATCCGGGCGCGGTCACCGAGGTCGGCGGCATGGTCGCGCCGCTGCCGCCGGGTCTGACCCGCAGCGGTACGCCGGGCGGCACGCTGAATTTCGCCGAGGCCAATCCGGTCGGGCCCTGGTACGAATGGGACCTGGCCCAGTACATGGGCCAGTACCTGCCGGTGGGCGGCGCCAGCGGGCCGCGGCCGCAGGAGGATGATCCGGCCCACTACGAGTCGTTCCCGACCTTCATCTTCCGCGACTACTGCCTGATGCTGGCCAAGGCCGCGGTGCAGGAGGCCGGCGACCTGCTGGCAAGCACCACGATCAGCGTCGCCGACGACGGCAGCGGCCAGGGCCAGTCCCTGGCGCAACTGGCGGCGGGCTTTGCCAGCGCCACCATCGACTACCCGGTGCGCGCCGGTGACACAGTGGAGAGCGTGGCCCAGGCCCTCGGGGCCAGCAGCGCGGAACTGCTGTTCCTCAACCCCGACCTGGAGCACCAGTTGGCCACGGCGCCGGTGGGCAGCCGCCTGCCGGTCAACCTCGGCATCGCCCCGGAAGTACTGGCCGAGGACAACGCCAACGAGGCCTTCGCCCTGACCAGCGTCAACCTCGGCGCCCTGGTCCACCAGGCCGCCAGCGGCGAAAGCCTGGATGCCATCGCCAGCCTGTTCAACCTGGCCAGCAGCAGCCTGCTGTTCGAGGCCGACGGCAGCGGCCTGGGCGATTCCGCCGAGCTGCTCGACCCGGCGGCGCCCTTCGACCTACCGGCGCGGACCTGGAGCAATGCTCCGACCGAGCGCCTGCTGGCCGCTGCCACCGCCTACGTGCGCTATCGCCGGCCACGGCTGATCCCGGCGGACTGGTATGCCCAGGCGATATTCGACGGCAACGCCGCGTTGATCGCCCAACTGACCCGCGACGACCTGACCCCGGACAGCCAGGAACTGCCGCCCGACCAGGTGCTGCAAGTACCCCAGGGCTTCAACGCGGTGCAGCCGACCAGCAGCTACACCACCCAGCCCGGCGACACCCTTGACCTGATCGCCGCGACCCTCGCCCTGGTCCAGGTCTACCCCGAACTGTCGCCACCGGAAGCACCGGACTGGCAGGACTTCCTCGCTGCCGTCAGCGGCTCCGCCGGTGCCTGGGTGCTGCCTGTCACCAGCGGGTTGTATGCCGCGTCCGGCGAAAGCCTCGATGCCCTGGCCCGGCGCCTGCTGCTGGACGTGACCTGGACCGCCAGCAACGACCCGGCGGTGGGTACCTGGCAATACGCCTGGAGCACCATCCTCGCCTGGGCCGGCCCGGCCACCTTCCTCGCCCCGCTGGCCCTGGTGCCGGTGCCGGATGCCGTGGCCAAGGCGGGTGAAGGCGAGAGCCTGAGCTTCACCCTGCTCGCCAACACCTATGGCCTGACCATCGCCGACGCCGCCACGCGCCTGGAAAACCAGGCCGGGCTGTATGCCATCGATACCGTGCTGAGCGTGACCCAGGTACCGGTGATCATCATCGACCAACTGCTCGAACAACTGCTTGGCGGCGCTGCCCTGCCCCGTATCGTCAACCAGGGCTCGCGCTCGCTGATGGCCGGCCTGCGCGCACCGAAGCCGGTGACCGACGCCCAGGGCCACGCGGTGGCCGACCCGCAGCAACCCACCCCGCTCTACGACCTCACCGGCCAGCAGTTCGACCTGGCCGTCGACACCTCGCCGGACAAGGCCGACGAACCGGCCCTGGAAATGACCCTGACCGCCCAGAGCAGCTGGATCAGCCTGGTGGACAGCACCGTGGCCGGCGCCGATGCCGTGCCCAACAGCCGCTTCCTCGCACGCAGCGATATCCCCGTCGGCATGGCGGTGCCTACCGAGGTGGTGGAAAGCCTCAACTACCGCTACAGCAACGCGCAGATCATCGCCATGGGCCCGGCCACCAGCCTGACCCTGCCGGTAACCAAGGCCCCGGCGGCCATGGCCCTGGCCGGGTTGTCGCCGAAAGCCTACGGCCTGACCCAGCGCATCGAACTGCAAACCCCGGTGGCCTTGCCGATTCCCGGCATGGACGGCCCGCCCGTGGGCTCCCAGCCGACCCTCTGGCCGCTGCCGGCGGACCTGCGGGCCAAGGCCCTGGCCGGTTCCAGCGTGGCCTACGACCTGCTGACCACCGCCGAAGGCGCCAGCGCCGGGCGTGATTCGGTCAGCGTGGAGAGCGCCACCTGGGCCTGTCGCATTCCGGTGGCGATCAAGCAGATCAACGACGCCCTGACCCTGTTCGCCCTGCAAGGCGTGGACGAGGCCGAACGCCCGACCCTGCTGGCCCTGCGCGCCTGGCTGGCGGCCGGTGAAGGCGACGGTACGGTGGTCAAGGTGCTGGCCCTGCCGGCGCCGAATGCCGGCAATGCCGCCGGGGTCAGCGTGCTCGACGGCACGCCGGAACAGACCTGGCTGATCCAGGCCAACCTGTCCACGGAAAGCGTGCCGCGCTCGCCGGATATCACCCTCGGCCGGGTCAACAGCCTGGCCCGGGACGGCGATCCGGCGCCGGCGGCGTCGCTGAACGAACTGGAACGCTTCGTCACCCTGCTCTGGGAAGGCAGCGTGGTCGGCGGCACCGGCTACACCCTGGGGCTGGAAAAGGGCCTGCCGGCCAGTGCCCTGGATGCCAATGGCGTGGCCAGCATCGATCTGCTGGTGATCGCCGGCAGCCAGCAGGCCAGTGCGCCGCAAGGCCACAGCCTGCTGCCGTTCAACACCTGCGCGCTGGTGGCGCCGGGGCTGGATGCGACCATCGGCACCCTCTACGCCGAGGACCACAACGAGGACGACATGCTGCTGCAGGCCCTGGTCCCGGCCGGCAGCGTCGGCTTCAACCTGACCCTGGACGCGCCACCGGAAGACGGTGAAGGCGACGCCGAGTTGCAGGCCCGACGCCTGTTCAGCCTGCTCGGTGCGCAGATTCCGGCCAGCGGCGATTCACCCTTCGCCATGGCCGCCTCGGGCATGCCGGCGCCGCCCACCCCGGTGGAGAAGGACGCCCCGCCCGCCTGGAAGCGCCAGCGCCTGGTACGCCGCGGCGTGCTGCGCGACCAGCGCCTGGCCGAGGAGGCCGATCCGTACTGGCTGTACGAGCAGATCGTGCCGCTGTACCGCTTCGCCACGCCGTCGCCGCTGCCCCGGGTGCCTGGCCTGCCCGACCCGGACGCCGATCCCTACCGCGGCTTCGGCTGGGCCGACAGCCTGCCGGCGGCCGAGGTGGTGCTGAACTTCCAGGACATCCTTGGCAACCAGACCGGCGCCAACCCCGCCGGCCAGGGCCAGGTCAGCCTGCCCAGCGGCTACACCGATCCGCTGCTGGGGGTCGGCGATTGGCCGGCGCAGGTCAGCGCCTGGTCGGTCAGTGCCAAGGACAGCCAGGTGACCCTGGGCATCAGCCTGGAAGCGCGCCCGGCCACGGTGATGCCGTCGCCGAGCCAGCCCGGCGATGCCGCCGCAGAAACCGCCGGACGCCAGGCCGAGGCCTATGCCAAGGCCTACTACCAACTGGGCCAACCGCTGAGTGCGGCAGTGGAAACCAGCCTGGATACCAGCGCCGCCCATGTCATCGACCAGTGCCCGCTGTGGCGCTTCGCCGCCGCGTCCCAGGCCTTCAGCGCCAGCGCCGCGCAACTGCGGGCAGCCCGCGCCCCGGTCAATGCCACCCTCGCCTCGCTGGTGACGGACTACAACCTGCGCTACGCGGAAATGGGCCTGGCCAACGCACAGGTGCCGGTGCAGGCGCTGTTCGGCGTCGGCGCCCAGCTCAAGGTGCCGGCCTATGCCCTGTTCGCCGAGAACGACACGGCGCAGGGCATCGTCAGCCTGCACCGGCCCGACGGCTGGCCGACCATCAGCGCCGAAGCGCTGCTGGCCGCGCCGGAAAACGCTGACCTGCCGCTGCGCAGCGGCGCGATGCTCAAGGTGTCCCCGGCGCTGACCCGCAATACCGGCGACGGCAGCGCCAACCTGGCGACCCTGGCCAATGCCCTCGGCACCCTGCCGGGGCTGCTGGCCGGGGACAACGCCAGCCTGACCATCCTCACTCCCGGCGTGACCTTCTCGGTGGCGGTGTCCGAAGCCGAACTGGTGTCGGTCAGCGCCACCGAGGCCGATGCGCCGACGCCGATCCGCTCGCTGGACCAGGTGTGCAGTGCCTTCGCCGAACTCGGGGTGAATATCAGCGTCGACGACCTGGGCCAGAGTCACCAGGCGCTACCGGCGATCTTCCAGGCCGACCAGCTAATCTCCAGCACGGTGTGGGTCGCCGGCAGCGACGACAGCCTCGGGCATAACGGCAGCGGCCTGGACCAGGCGGCGCTGGCCGCGCTCAACACCACCACGGCGAATCTGTTCGAGATGGGCGCCCTGCTCCATCTCGGCGACTTCAACGACGGTGCCGGGATCAGCGCCGACGGTGCGCAGACCCTGCACCAGTTCGCCGATGCCCATGCCTGCCCGGCGGAATTGCTGCTGGCGGCCAACCCGGACCTGGCGGTGCCGAGCGATGGTGCCTTCGCCCTGCCCGGGCGGGTCAGTTGGCCGAGCGACGCGACGCGGGTACGGGTGCCCTATTCGATCCAGGCTGGCGACAGCCTCGACGCCATCGCCCCGCGCTTCGCCGAAAGCAGCGAGGCACTGGCCACGGCCAACCTGGACATGCCGCTGGTGCTGGCAGGCGGCGTGACCCTGGACATCAGCGTCGACGGCCATTCCTACAGCCTGACCACCGCAGCCAGCGGGCAAAGCCTGGGCGCCACCCTGACGCAACTGCAACAGCAGGCGCCAACGGCGACCCTGGCGGACCTGCTGGCCGGCATTGGCGACGACAGCCAGGCGCTGAACCCCGGCGCCCTGCTGATCTGCGCCGCCGCGCAATTCAGCAGCGCCACCGCGCCTTCGGCGATCGCCGGGCTGCTCGGAGTGGGTGCCGGGGCCTTCGCCCTGGCCAACGTCGGCACGCCGGAGCTGATCGCCAGCGGTATCACCCTGGTCGCCCCGCAAGGCCAGGCCAGTGTGCAGACCCAACCCAACGACTGCCTGAACAGCTTGATCGTGCGCTTCGCCGAAGCCGGAGTGCAGGTCAGCGCCCAGGAGATCGTGGAAACCCCGGCCAACGCCGACCAGCCGCTGTTCGCCGCCAACGCACCAGCCCTGGTACCGCCGGCCGGCGCGCTCATCAGCCTGCCGATCGGTGCCAGCGGGCCTTACCCGGGCCCGGCCTTCCCGCTCGAAGTGAACCTGACCCTGAGCCGCCCGGAGCAACTGATCAACCCGGACTTCGCCAGCGGCAACGACGGCGGTGTGTCGCGCAGCAGCAGCCCGATCCCGGCGCCGCAGGTGCCGGTGGCCGAGGACCAGGGTGGCGGCCTGGCCTTCAACGCCTTTATCGCCGCCATGCGCGCCGCCCTGCCCGACCTGCGCATCGCCACTGGCCGCGCCCTGGAAGACAGCCGCGACCTGTGGGCGGTGGACTTCGGTACGGCGGGCATCCGCTCGCTGGATATCTTCGGTGCCACCCAGGTGCCCGGTGCGGCGACGCCACAGCCGCGCTTCTTCGCCCTGACGCCGCTGTACAAGAGCCTGGTCAGCCGCCAGGGCGTCGCCCTCAATGCCCTGCTGCCCGATGGCACGCTGTCCCAGGCCAGTGCCCAGCATGATTTCCAGGGCATCGACGTGGAGCCCTGGGCCGGGCGTTTCCTCTCGGACATGGACCGCATCCTCGGCGCCAGCAACGTTGCCGCGCTGTACCGCAGCCCGGACACCCGCCAGACCCTCAGCGACCTGGTGGCGGTCAAGCGCCAACTGGCCGGGGCGATTCCCGAGGGCCTGGCGCCGGTGCTGGACATCACCGACGAGCAAGCCGCCGAAGGCCAGGCCGCAGCGGCCACGACCCTGCAACAGCAACTCGGCGTCAGCCTGTCGCGGGCCTGGAGCGCCTCGACCCTGGTGCAGTTGAATCGCACGGTCGCCTCGGCCTGGCAGAACCCGGGCAGCGAGCTGCTGCCGGCGGACATGTATGGCGGCATCGAGGTCACCAGTGGCGGCGAAGAGCGCTCGTGGAGCATGAGCGCGGGCAAGTGCTGGCTGACCGATTTCTCGCCGTTCATCACCCTGCTGCTGACCGAATCGGACCCGGCTACCCACCGTGCGGTCACCGCGCACATGGCCTTCGGCGTCACCGACCTGGAACGCAATATCACCAGCGCCGGCCTGCCCGACGGCTATGCCGCCTCGCAGTGGCTGACCTTCGTCCCGCCACTGGGCGGCAGCAACCTGCCGACGGCGATGAACAGCGACCTGGGCGAGGTGTCGGTACCGATCCCGCTGCGCAACTTCCCGGCCTTGCCGGTAATCGTCGAGCAGCGCGCCAGCGCCACCGCGCTCGACCCCGAACTGCGCGCGCAATTGCGCCAGGGCCGGGCGCGCAGCACCCTGCGGGCCAGCGCGACGGTGGATCTGGCCAGCCTGCCGCTGTGGGACCACCGCTTCACTTACTCCCACGAGCATGCCGAGCAGGACGATGTCAGCCTGACCCTTCGCTACAACCTGCGGCCCGACCAGATGCTGCGCCTGGCGCTGGAGGACGCCGACCTGTTCGTTCAGTTGGCGCGTTATATCGCCGTGGCCGATGGGCTCTGGGAAATCCTCGGCGAGCTGCCCGACAGCGGCGTCCTGACGCCGGTGCAAAGCAATGCCGCCAACACCCTGCGCGATCTGGCCAGCGCCGTCGCTAGCAGTTGGAACGTGCGCCAGGACAGCGCGCCGCAAGCCAGGCTGCAGGCACCGGATACCGACCAGTTCAGCTTCCAGGCACGGGTCACCGACCGCGACGGGCCGCAGTCCAGCCGCGAAGTGGACAGCCTGGGCCTGACCGCACTGAGCGCCGGCATCGGCCCTGACGGTCAATGGCCGCAGGTCTGGGCGCTGACCGCCGCCGGGCTGATGGTGCAACTGGAACGGCAGGATGTCTCGGCCAGCGAATCGCGCTACGCGGTGCCGGAAGATGCCCATGTGCCGGCGTCCTGGCCGACCTTCAGCCTGGTCTTCAGCGGGCTCAACGTCGCCCACTGGCAGAACGCGACCGGCTCGATCCTGGTCCAGCGCAACCAGAAGCTGCTGGGCGCCGACGGACCGTCGACCAACCCGGCGTTCGTGTTCCAGACCGACCGGGTCGAGGCCGCCAGCGTGGCCACGCCGCTCAATGCCTGGGACCAGCGCGTACCGCTGAGCAGCACGCCGACCACGGTCAGCGCGGCCTTGCAGGCAGCCTTCGACACCTTGTTCGGAGACGCTGCGCAGGACGGCGGGCTAAGCATCACCGCCGGGGTGTCCTACGCCTATGAACTGGCCACCGACCCGCTGGACCCGAGCCACGGGCTGGTCGGGGAAACGCCGGTGTACCTGTATCCCAACCAGATCCTCGATGGCAGTACGGCGGGGAACCTGCAGACGGCGGTGAACACCTGGCGCACCCAGGCCAATCCGCAGCGTGAAGGGGGTGAGTGGGTGTTTTCGCTGACGTTGTATTCGTCGCTGGAAGAGGATCGGCGGCCGTTGCTGGTGATCGGGAATATGTATTTGCCGATGGTGTTGGAGGGGTGAAGGTCTGATCGTCTGTCGGGGAATCGCATCAGGGCTGACAGGTGCATGCTGGTGTTTATCTGGCGCCCTCAAGATCGAGCGCCGCCCGCGCGGCGCATCGCGGCT
>NZ_JBMDIJ010000092.1:0-22760 GCF_057808595.1 Pseudomonas sp. FG98
GTCGTCCCTCCTCCTCCCTTCAAGTCCTACCATACAAGCGGCTGTTAGCCGCGATGCGCCGCGCGGGCGGCGCTCGATCTTGAGGGCGCCAGATAAACACCGGCATGCACCTGTCAGCCCTGATCCGGTATCCCGACGGGCACCTTGCGGTCACCACGACTCAAAAGAGATGTAGATACCCATCAAGGCCGAGCCAGACCAGAATCAGGATTGCTTGCGCTTGAACAGCTTGCCAAGGAAGCCGGCGATGGCCACCAAGCCGATGATGATGAACTTCTTGAACGCCAACAGGGCAACACCGATCTTGGCGAACAGGCCCGCCTTGCCGGCGACGCCACCGGCGACCAGGGCGGCCAGGCCGTAGGTCGCCAGCTTGTCGGTCTTGGCGTCGTAGTCGGCGTAGCGGTTGCCGTCGGTGAAGTTGGTGAAGGCGAGGATCTTCGGCGTTTCCTGCTTGATTGTCTGCAGGTCGGCCATCGCTGCCACGGCATTGAGTTCCAGCACGCCCTCGCGGCCCAGCACGCGGATGCTGTAGTTCAGCGTGGTCTGCTCGACGTCGTCGGCCTTCAACTCTCGCGCCCAGTACATCTTGTGGGTAGCCTGGTCGTAGCTCGGCGGCTCGGCCCAGCCCAGCAGTGTCAGGCCGGCATAGCCTTCCTTGCGACGCTCCTTGTTGTCTTCCTCGTCATCAGCCTTCATCTGCTCGAGCAGGTCGGCGTAGTCGATCTTGGCGGCGTCATCGTCGGAAATGTGGCCGTCGTTCTTGTAGCTGATGATCACGCCCCAGCCGTTTTCCGCCAGTGGGCTGACGGCGGTCGGGATGATCATGCCGAGGGTCTTGAAGCCCCGTGGGTTGCCCCAGGCTTCAGTCAGCAGGCGCTCGGAGTCGTCTGGCGACAGGTAGTAGAACTCGTTGTTGAGTTGCAGGCTGGCGATGCCGCCGGGCAGGGTGATGTTGCCGTGCTGTGGCTTGAGCGTGGCCAGCCACTGTTCGGCGGTCTGTTGCGGTTGTTCGCTGGCGGCTGGCGCGGACGCGGGAGTGCTGGCGGCGATGGCGGGCAAAGTGGTTGCGCAGAGCAACACTGCCGCCAACAGCTGGCGCAAGTGTTTCATCGTAATCCCTTACAATTTGAATTAATTTGGTTGCGCAGGATAGCTTAAAGGACTGGTAGGTCGCCACGGTCTCGTGCTAGCGCATACTGCGGCAGCCGCTCCGGGGCCTCGACGGAGCTCATGAACACCGGGGTTTCAACGCCCTCGTTGGTGTTGCCATCATGTTGATGCTTGGTGGGGCGCATCAGGTCCCCTTTCAGGTGCTCCGGAAGCGCAGCGGTATTGCGTCGAATCCATGCAGGGGCTGATCGACGATCTCATGGACCAGAGCGTGATCACCGACGCGGAGGCGCTGACTTCGTTGATCTATGGGTGTTTGTCGGAGGAGGCGTTCTGGATTGCCGAGGGGGATCAAGGGTCTGATCGGTTGGAGCATGCGCTCAAGGCGTTGAGGTTGTTGTTGCGGGGGGTGTTGGTTGAGTCTCATGAAGTGTGAGCGAAATGGCGACGGGATACTCTCCTTCGCTTTTCGATTTCTGGAGCACCAGGTACTCCGCGTTAATAGCTTGATCAAACTTTCGAAAACCTGATATGCAGCGTCTTTTTCTTCTGGAGAAAGGAGCACATTCATGACCTGCTCATCAAGAGCGCAGTCATATACATCAATGCCAATCCAGCCTTTTGACCAGAACTCGACTGTTGCCAGTTTGTTGAGCCCTTTCAGCTCTATTCTTTCTAGATCACCGAAATCCCCATCAATAAATTCTGAATATTCAAAATTACACCCCTTCAAAGAAGGCTGTATTTTTTCCTCAAACCAACGACCATTCATAATCACCAACAGTCAATTTGAATTGCAGAAAATTTAGAGCATATTATTTAAATTCGAATAAAAATAGGACCAGACCAAAAGGGTACGAATCCATTTTCCAATACAGCCGATCAAGAGAAATAAATCTGCCCCTTTTCTGCCTGAATTCAGGCCCGATAGACTGTTATTTCTCCGTCGCCCTCATTAATTTCAAACCTCAAATCAGGACCCTCAAGGCCAGGTATGACAACGGGCATGACCAGTTTCTCCATCTGCTTATTTTCAAATAATGAAAACTGGCAAACCAGAGATAAATCGTTTATCAAACATCCCCTATCCGAAGAACGTGAAATCAGTTCCATCAACCGGCCAGAGCGGCCCGTAAAGTCAATTGAAAAATAAGCTGGCATCGGAACCATTCGAGAACTGCCAATCCTTACATAGTCTCTAGATTTTAACTTTTCAAGCAGACCCAAGGCTTCCTCACCGCCAAAATACCGGCAGATTGTTTCCTCACTTCTCAAACCGTCCATAACAACGGGGCAACTTTTACTCGAAGACAGCGTTCTCAACAGCCGCCCCCACACACCATCCACCGAACCTGGATCCATAGGAATAAACATATTTAGCGCCATTTTAAAGAAAACAATATCAACTCAACCAATACCGAGCGATAGATAAATATGAGATCCCCACCTTGCCAGATAGAAGATCTGCACACTCACAAGCAAGATAGTAACTTCTTAAAATCCCGCTTCAGAGCAACGGCCATTCCGCATATAGAAAGTCCATATTCAGCAATCTCTCGGGCAGTAACGACATCACCGACCGTCATGTTCGCCCTCACCCCAAGTAATGCAAGTCGGGATTTGGTGATTACCCCAAAGCAATCAGGCAACAGTCTCGAACTAATATTCTCGATGGTGAGAGATTTAACCAAAAAATTCACGGAGGAAATCTGTTTGAAAAACGCCGCCCCCGCAACATCGAGCAATGTTTTCAAATCTGCTTCCAGCACTGCCCCATCCAGCCCGAGAGAGATCCAAAAGTCGGGCTCACCGCCCAGGGCAAGCCTATTTCTTATATAACAGTCGATTTCTGAAAACTCATGCAGGGCACCAACAGTCCATAAATCAGTATCAGATAGAAATACTGGATGAGCACCGACATTCAAAGCTACATTATCGCCATTTTCGCTAACCTGAACCGAGATGCAATCGATAAAATCGCCCCGTTTTCTGACAAAGTCAGATCGGCCTTTGACAAAGCCTTCTGCGACAGCCCAGTCTGAAACCAAGGAAATCGCAAATTCTTTTTTGACCTGACTCACACCCACCTCCTCATAAGACTGCCAGACAATAAAGCCCAAAAACAGAAAGTCTTTCAAAAAATGCGACACCCATTTCCTTTCTAAAACCGCAAACCAAGAGAATAAACACTTTTCCGTCACCTCTTTTTCCGTACCCGCAATTACGCTGGAGAACTCACAGACGCAATCGCTGCGGTGCAGCGGTCCGACAAGCCAGCGATTTCCCCCTCACATATGCAACGAAATGAAATCCACAAAGCACCGCAACTTCGGCACGATAAACCGGCTCGGCGGCCACAGCACGCTGAAGTGAATGGTCCGCGTCACCTCCTCCGTCAGCACCGCCTGCAACTCCCCGGCCTCCAGCGCGGCCTTGACCGCGAACTCGGGCAGGCAGGCAATCCCCCGCCCCGCCAGCGCCGCATTCAAGAGCATGTCGATGTTGTTGCAGACCATGGCCGCATGCAGGTTCTGCGGGCCATTGCTCGCCGCCCCCGGCAGCGGCCAGCGCTCCAGCTTGCCGGTGGAGGGCACCCGGTACAGCAGGCAGTCATGCTCGCCCAGTTCGGCGGCGCTGGCCGGTTGGCCGTGGGCTTCGAAGTAGCTCGGGGCGCCGACCAGCAGAAAGCGGAATGCTCCCAGCCGCCGCGCAACCAGGCGTGAGTCGTTCAACGCACCAGTGCGCACCACGGCATCGAAGCCCTCCTCCACCACGTCCACCAGCCGATCGGTGAAGTCCAGTTCCAGGTGGATATCCGGGTAGCGCTTGGCAAAACCGGACAGCAGGCTGAAGAGAAACTGCCCGGCCAAAGGAAGACTGACGCGCAATTTGCCGCGCGGTTCGCTGCTGGTGCTGGACAGCTCCAGTTCCGCCGCTTCCAGCTCATTGAGCACCCGCTGGCAGCGGCCGAGAAATAGCGTGCCCTCCGCCGTGAGGTTGATGCTGCGGGTGCTGCGGTGGAACAGGCGCACGCCAAGACGCTGTTCCAGGCGGGCGATGCTTTTGCCGATCGCCGAGGACGATACGCCAAGCTGCCTGCCCGCAGCGACGAAGCTACGGGTTTCGGCAACCTGGACGAAAACCGAGATACCACTGAGATTGTCCACGCTCTGTCCTTGAGTCATTGCGGACGAGAATGTCCGCACTGTCCGGAATTCTAGCCTCTGTTTCCGCTGTCGTCGGCAACCTAGCATTCCTGCGTCTACTACAGCAGGGAATCGCAGTCATGACCGTCAAAGAATCCATCCACGTTTCCAGCGCCGTCGCCACCGACCCGACCGAGGCGCGGATCGACGCGGCGCTGAACAGCGCAATCGCCGACCAGCGCCTGGTCGGCGCCGTGGTGCTGGTGGCCCGCCGCGGTGAAATCACCTACCACAAGGCCGTCGGCTTGGCCGATCGCGAGGCCGGCAAGGCGATGCGCACCGACGCGCTGTTCCGCCTGTCCTCGGTGACCAAGCCGATCACCTCGGCCGCCGCCCTGGCCCTGGTCGCCCAGGGCCGCATCGGCCTGGACGACCCCATCGCCCGCTGGCTGCCGGAGTTCCAGCCGACCCTGGCCGACGGCAGCCGCGCCAGCATCACCGTGCGCCAGTTGCTCAGCCATACCGCAGGCCTGGGCTACGGCTTCCTCGAAGTCCAGGGCGGCGGTGCCTATGCCCGCGCCGGGGTGTGCGACGGCCTGGAGAACGCGCCGCTGACCCTGGACGAGAACATCCGCCGCCTGGCCACCGCGCCGCTGCTGTATCGCCCCGGCACCGACTGGGGCTACTCGATCGCCACCGATGTGCTCGGCGCGGTGATCGAACGGGTCTACGAGACCGACCTGGCCAGTGCCATCGAGCAACTGGTGAGCAAGCCCCTGGGCCTCACCGATACGCGCTTCCATGTGGTCGATGAAAGCCGCCTGACCGCCGCCTACCTGAATGCCCAGCCGGCACCACGGCGGATGAACGGCGTCGAGGTGATCGAGGTGTTCGAGAACACCGCCGGCATACGCATGGACGCCGACCGCGCCCTCGATACCAGCGCCTACCCGTCCGGTGGCTCGGGCATGGTCGGTACCGCCGAAGAGTTCCTGATCCTGCTGGAGACCCTGCGCCAGGGCGGCGGCGCGCTGATGCCGGCGAGCCTGGTCAAGGAACTGGGCAGCGTGCAGACCGGCCAGCTGGAACTGGCCAACTGGCCCGGACGCGGTTTCGGCCTGGGCTTCACCGTGCTGACCGATCCGCAGGCGGCGCAGACCCCCGAGTCGGTCGGCACCTGGCGTCTCGGTGGCGCCTTCGGCCATTCCTGGTTCGTCGATCCGGCCCGGGAACTGACCGTGGTGGCGTTCACCAACACCGCCTTCGAGGGCATGTTCGGGCAGTTCACCGTTGATCTGTGCAATGCCGTCTATGGCGTTTGAAACCAAGTACCAAGCAGTGACAAGAAGTCCATAACTAGAGACCCGTCTCATGGCCCGTTGGGGCCGCTTTGCGGCCCTTCGCGAGCGAGCTCGCTCCCACAGATCGACACAAGATTCCCGTGGGAGCGAGCTTGCTCGCGAAGGGCCGCAAGGCGGCCCCAACCCGACACACGACCGGTCTTGCATGCGAATGCAGTTTTGAGTTGCTCACCGTTACCCCGGCTACCCGCCCCCTGGAATTGACCAGGCACGTCGATCCCCGGCGTGCCGCGGATCTTTATTGAAAGGTATCGACTCATGACGCATTCAACCCTGTACCACAGCCATCCCCACGCGCGCCTGGATTCCCTCACCGGATTCCGTTTCATCGCCGCAGTTCTGGTGTTTTTCTTCCATGCTTCACTGACGAAAATCATCGGCTTCAACCCCTTCGCCGACAGCGACATCATTGCCGCCTTCCAGCGCCTGTTCAGCGTCGGCGGCTGGACCGGCGTGTCGTTCTTCTTCGTCCTCAGCGGCTTCGTGATCACCTGGTCGGCGCGCCGCAGCGACACCCTGGTCGCCTTCTGGCGCCGCCGCCTGGTGAAGATCTACCCCAACCATCTGGTGACCTTCGTCCTGGCGATGATCCTCTTCGCCGTGCCGCTGACGGCGGTCAGTGCCTGGCTGCCCAACCTGCTGCTGGTGCACGCCTGGGTGCCGGACATGTCGGTGTTCCTCAGCGTCAACGGGCCGTCCTGGTCACTGTGCTGCGAGCTGGTGTTCTACCTGGCCTTCCCGTTCCTGCTGCGGGCGCTGTGGAAGTTGCCGGAAGATCGCCTGTGGCTGACCGCGGGCCTGACCGTCGTCGCCCTGGCCGCGACGCAATGGCTGATCGCTTCGTTCGTTAGCCCGACCCCGCAGATCCCCGAGTACCCGATCTCCCTGCAACAGTGGTGGCTGGCCTACTACTTCCCGCCGCTGCGCCTGTTCGAGTTCATCCTCGGCATGCTGATGGCGCGCATCCTCATGGCCGGGCGCTATCCGGCAATCCAGGTCGGACCGGCCCTGGCCCTGGCGGCGCTGGCCTATTTCCTCGCCGGCGAAGTGCCCTTCATCTATAGCCTGTCGCTGGCCACCATCATTCCCATCGCCCTGCTGATCACCAGCCTGGCCGCCGCCGATATCGAGCGTCGCCCGTCGTGGTTCCGCCATCCGTTGATGGTCTGGCTGGGCGAGGTGTCGTTCGGTTTCTACATGATCCACCTGCTGATCATGATCGGCGTCACCTCGCTGCTCGACGGCCAGCGCTTCGCCGCCCTGCCCGCCAGCTTGATCCTCGCCGCCACCTTCGCCCTGTCGCTGTTCGGCGGCTGGCTGCTGTTCGCCTTCGTCGAGCAGCCGGCAATGCGCCGCTGGGGCAAGGCCAGCCCGGCCGTGCGCCCCCTCGGCGTACCCCAGGTCTGAACCGTTCATTAGCAAAAAAGGATGCTTGCCATGTCTTCGTTCGCTCGCAGATTGACCGGGGTGCCCGCCTGGGCCCTGGTCGTGCTGGCCCTGGCGCTGGTCGCCGGGCTGATCGCCGGTACTCGCTCGCCGGTAGCCGAGGCCAACAATGTCCCGGCGCCACTCCCACAGGTGCAGGTGATGAATGCGGTCAGCCGCGAAGTGGTCGACTGGCAGGCCTACACCGGCCGTCTGGTGGCCACCGACACGGTGGTGATCAAGCCGCTGGTGGCCGGTACCCTGGTGGCCGTGCACTTCAAGGACGGCGCGCTGCTGCGCAAAGGCGACCTGATGTTCGAGATCGACCCGCGCCCCTATGCCGCCGCCCTGCAGCAGGCCCGCGCGGCACTGGTGGCGGCGCGCTCGGTGAACCAGTTCGCCGACACCGAGCTGCAACGCTACGAGCGCCTGATCAACAGCAATGCCATCGCCAAGACCGACCTCGACAAACGCGTCCAGGCCGCCAACGAGGCCCGGGCGCGGGTCGACGAAGCCCAGGCCCGGGTCGAGCTGGCCCGCCTCGATCTCGAACACACGCGCATCGTCGCACCGTTCGATGGCCGTGCCTCGCGGGTCGAGGTCACCCCCGGCAATATCGTCGATGTCGGCGAGCGCTCCACGGCGCTGACCAACCTGGTGTCGATCTCGCCGATCTACGCCGACTTCGATGTCGATGAGAGCACCTTCCTGCGCTACCTCGGCGCCCGCCCGAGCGACGAGGCGATCCCGGTCAAGCTTGGCCTGGCCCATGAAGACGGCTACCCGCGCCAGGGCAGCCTGAGCTCGCTGGACAACCGCGTGGACAGCCGCTCGGCAACCATCCGCGTGCGCGCCAGCTTCGACAACGGCAACGGCGAGCTGCGCCCCGGCCTGTTCGCCCGGGTGCTGCTGCCCGGTAGCGCCAGCCGCCCGGCGACCCTGATCGAGGACAGCGCCATCGGCACCGACCAGGACAAGAAGTACGTGCTGGTGGTCGATGCCCAGGGCCGCGTGCAGTACCGCCAGGTCAAGCCCGGCATCCGCCAGGGCGCGCTGCGGGTCATCGACCAGGGCGTCGAGCCCGACGAACAGGTGGTGGTTAGCTCGCTGCACCTGGCGACGCCCGGCAGCCAGGTCATCCCGGTCCGCGCGCCGGCGCAAGCACAGGCGCAGCAATGATGAATATTTCCGGATTCTTCATCGACCGCCCGATCTTCTCCGGGGTGCTCAGCGCCCTGGTCCTGCTCGCCGGCCTGCTCGCCCTGACCCGCCTGCCGGTGTCGGAATACCCCGACGTGGTGCCACCGCTGATCGTGGTCAACGCCCAGTACCCCGGGGCCAACCCGCAGGTGGTGGCGCAAAGCGTGGCGGCGCCGCTGGAAGAGCGCATCAATGGCGTGGAAAACATGCTCTACATGCAGTCCCAGGCCAACAGCGACGGCAGCCTGGCGATCAACGTCACCTTCGCCCTCGGCACCGACCCGGACAAGGCCCAGCAACTGGTGCAGAACCGTGTCTCCGAGGCCCTGCCGCGGCTGCCGGCGGACGTGCTGAGCCTGGGGGTCAACACCAGCAAGTCGTCCTCCACCCAGACCCTGGCCATCCACCTGGTCTCGCCCAACGGCGAGTACGACGCCAACTACCTGCGCAACTACGGCATCCTCAATATCAAGAGCCAGCTCGAACGCATTCCCGGGGTCGCCGAGGTGCGCATCTGGGGCGGTGGCGACTACGCCATGCGCATCTGGATCGACCCCGAGCGCGTGGCGCAAAGGGGACTGACCGCCGGCGAGGTGGTGCAGGCCATCCGCGAGCAGAACATCCAGGTCGCGGCGGGTGTCATCGGCGCCTCGCCGATGCAGGCCGGGGTACCGTTGCAACTGTCGGTGAATGCCCAGGGCCGGCTGAAGACCGAAGAGGAATTCGGCCATATCGTCGTCGACAGCGTGCCCGATGGCGGCGTGACCTACCTGCGCGACGTCGCCCGCATCGAGCTGGCGGCCTCCACCTACGCCCTGCGCTCGCTGGTGGACGGCCAGCCGGCGGTGGGCTTCGGGGTGTTCCAGGCGGCTGGCGGCAATGCCCTGGACATCTCCGCCCGGGCCCGGGCGATCATGGCCGAGGCCAAGGCCGACATGCCGGCCGGGGTCGACTACAAGATCGTCTTCGACCCGACCCAGTTCGTCCGCTCCAGCATCAACGCGGTGATCAGCACCCTGTTCGAGGCCATCGTGCTGGTGGTGCTGGTGGTCATCCTGTTCCTGCAGACCTGGCGCGCCTCGGTGATTCCGCTGCTGGCGGTGCCGGTGTCGATCGTCGGCACCCTGGCCTTCCTGCTGGCCTGCGGTTTCTCCATCAACGCCCTGTCGCTGTTCGGCCTGGTGCTGGCGATCGGCATCGTGGTCGACGACGCGATCGTGGTGGTGGAGAACGTCGAGCGCAACATCGCCCAGGGCCTGTCGCCGCGCGAGGCGACGCACAAGGCCATGGCCGAAGTGAGCAAACCGATCATCGCCATCACCCTGACCCTGGTCTGCGTGTTCATTCCGCTGGCGTTCATGCCCGGCCTGTCCGGTGGCTTCTACCGCCAGTTCGCCCTGACCATCGCCATTTCCACGGTGATCTCGGCGTTCAACTCGCTGACCCTGTCGCCGGCCCTGTGCGCCCTGCTGCTCAAGCCCCATGGCGCGCCAAAGGATGTGCTGGAGCGTGGTATCGACCGGGTCGCCGGGCGCTTCTTCAGCGCGTTCAACCAGCGTTTCAAGGCCGCCGAAGGCCACTATGGCGGCGGCGTGCGCGGTGTGCTGGCGCACAAGGGCCGGACCCTGGCGCTGTTCGGCGTGCTGCTGGCCGCCTGCGCCTGGCTCGGCCACAGCCTGCCCACCGGCTTCGTCCCGGCCCAGGACAAGGAGTTCCTGGTCGGCTTCGCCCAGTTGCCGGCCGGTGCCTCGCTGGATCGTACCGAGCAGGTCATCCAGCAGATGAACGACATCGCCCTCAAGCATCCGGGGGTGGCCCATACCCTGGAATTCCCCGGCATGTCGGTGAACGGCCTGATGAACTCGTCCAGCTCGGGGATCATCTTCGTGATCCTCAAGCCGTTCGCCGAGCGCTCCGGTGCGGCACTGGGCGCCAACCAGATCGCCGCCGAGCTGAACGGCCAGTTCAGTGGCATCGCCCAGTCCTTCACCGCCGTGTTCCCGCCGCCACCGGTGCTGGGCCTGGGCACCCTCGGCGGCTTCAAGCTGCAGATCGAGGACCGCGCCAGCCTCGGCCATGTCGCCCTCGACACCGCACTCAAGGCCTTTATGGCCGAGGCCGCCAAGGCGCCGGAACTGGGGCCGCTGTTTTCCAGCTACCAGATCAACGTGCCGCAACTGGATGTGCAACTGGACCGGGTCAAGGCCAAGCAGCTCGGCGTGTCGGTGACCGATGTGTTCGAGACCCTGCAGATCTACCTGGGCTCGCTGTACGTCAACGACTTCAACCTGTTCGGCCGGGTCTACCAGGTGCGCGCCCAAGCCGATGCGCCGTTTCGCGCCAACGCCGAGGACATCAGCCGCCTGAAGGTGCGCAATGCCCATGGCGACATGGTCCCGCTGTCGACCCTGCTCAGGGTGAACCAGGGCTACGGGCCGGAAATGGTCGTGCACTACAACGCCTTCATGGCGGCCGACGTCAACGGCGCCCCGGCTCCCGGCTACTCGTCCGGCCAGGCCGAAGCGGCCATCGAGCGCATCGCCCGGCAGACCCTGCCCCAAGGCATCCGCATGGAATGGACCGACCTCACCTACCAGCAACGCCTGGCCGGTGACAGCAGCGCCTGGGTGCTGGCGGTGAGCACCCTGCTGGTGTTCCTGGTGCTGGCGGCGCTGTACGAAAGCCTGCTGCTGCCACTGGCGGTGATCCTCATCGTGCCCATGGGCGTGCTTTCGGCCCTGGCCGGGGTGTGGCTGACCGGGGGCGACAACAACATCTTCACCCAGATCGGCCTGATGGTCCTGGTCGGCCTGGCGTCGAAGAACGCCATCCTTATCGTCGAGTTCGCCCGCGAGCTGGAACGCCAGGGCCATGGCATAGCCAGTGCTGCCTGGGAGGCCAGTCGCTTGCGCCTGCGGCCGATCCTGATGACCTCGATCGCCTTCGTCATGGGCGTGGTGCCGCTGGTGCTGTCCACCGGCGCCGGCGCGGAAATGCGCCAGGCCATGGGCGTCGCGGTGTTCTTCGGGATGCTTGGCGTGACCGCCTTCGGCCTGCTGTTCACCCCGCTGTTCTATGTACTGGTGCGCAACCTGGGCACGCGCCTGGGACAACGGCAGCCGGCAGACATTGCGGACACTTATGTCCGTTAACAGCGGAACTCCAGCGCGTTTTTCTCCATTGAACGCGCTCCTAGACTGCAAACGTTTCCAATCATTGCGAGAAAAGCCATGACCCGTGTCGTCCGTTTCCATGAGTACGGTGGTCCGCAAGTCCTGCGGATCGAAGAACTGCCGGTGGTCCAGCCCGGCCCCGACGAGGTGCGCATCCGCGTGCGTGCCATCGGCCTGAACCGCGCCGAGTCGATGTTCCGCCGCGGCCAGTACCTTGAGCAGGCGGTGTTCCCCAGCCGCCTGGGCTACGAAGCGGCCGGGCACGTCGAGGCCGTGGGTGCGAACGTGCGCGAGTTCCAGGTCGGCGACGCGGTGAGCCTGGTGCCGCCGTCGAGCATCGCCCAGTGGGGCACCTATGCCGAGCAGGCGGTGGTGCCGGCGGCGATGCTGGTGCGCCACCCGGATCACCTCGATCTGCACCAGGCCGCCGCCGTGTGGATGCAGTACCTCACCGCCTGGGGCGCGCTGCTGCCGGTGGCCGGGCTGAAGGCCGGCGACTTCGTGCTGATCACCGCCGCCTCCAGCAGCGTCGGCCTGGCCGCGATCCAGATCGCCAACCGGGTCGGGGCGATTCCCATCGCCGTGACCCGTGGCGAGGACAAGGTGAGCAAACTGCTCGCCGCCGGTGCCGCCCAGGTGATCGTCAGCGACCAGGAAGACCTGGTGGCGCGGGTTACGCAGATCACCGGCGGCGACGGTGTGCGGGTGGTGTTCGACCCGATCGGCGGCCCGGGCATCGAGCAACTGGCCGAAGCCACCCGGCGTGGCGGGATCATCATCGAATACGGCGCGCTGAGCAGCGAGCCATCGCCCTTCCCGCTGTTCACCGTACTGGGCAAGAGCCTGACCCTGCGCGGCTACCTGCTGCACGAGGTGGTCCACGACCCGGCGCTGTTCAGCCAGGGCAAGGCATTCATCATCAGTGGCCTGGAAGACGGCAGCCTGTCGCCGGTGATCGCCAGGACCTTCGTCTTCGACGACATCGTCGAAGCCCACCGCTACCTGGAGGCTGGCGAGCAGTTCGGCAAGATCATCGTCACCCTGGAGGATCGACCGTGAAAATGTTCAATCCCTTGTTCTTCATCGCCCTGGGCCTGTTCGGTGTGTACACCATCGAATTCGGCGTGGTCGGCATCCTGCCGGTGATCATCGAGCGCTATAGCGTCAGCGCCTCCGAGGCGGGCTGGCTGGTGGGGCTGTTCGCCTTGATCATCGCGGTGTTCGGGCCGTTCATGGTGCTGCTGTTCTCGCGCTACAACCGCAAGCGCATCCTCACCCTGTCGCTGTTCATCTTCGCCGGCGCCAGCGCACTGTCGGCCTACGCGCCGAACTACGGGTCGCTGGCGATCCTGCGGGTCATCCCGGCGTTCTTCCATCCGGTGTACTTCTCCCTGGCGTTCGTCGCGGTGGTGTCGCTGTATCCCAAGGAACAGGCGACCCAGGCCACGGCCAAGGCCTTTGTCGGCACCAGCATGGGCATGGTCCTCGGCGTGCCGATCACCACCTGGATCGCCGCGCGCTTCTCCTATGAAGCGGCCTTCCTGTTCTGTACTGCGGTCAACGTCATCGCCGGGCTGGGCATCATCGCCCGCCTGCCCGATACCTTTGCCGGGCAACGGGCGCCCTACGGCAAGCAACTGGCGATCCTGCGCAAGCCGACCCTGTGGCTGAACATCCTCGCCTCGACCCTGATCTTCGGCGCGATGTTCTCGGTGTACGCCTACAGCGCCGAATACCTGTCTCGCGAGGCGGGCATGAGCGGCGAGGTGATCAGCGCCATGCTGATCCTGTTCGGCATCGGCGGCGTGGCCGGCAACCTGCTGGCCGGGCGCCTGCTGGCGAAGAGCAAGGTGGCCACCACGCTGCTGCACCCGATCCTGCTCGGCGCGGCGTACCTGCTGCTGCACTTCTTCGCCAGCCCGGCGATCCTGCCGATGATCGTCATCGTGGTGCTGTGGGGAGCGACCCATACCAGCGGGCTGATCGTCACCCAGGTCTGGCTGACCTCCGAGGCGCCCGAGGCCCCCGAGTTCGTCACCGGCCTGTACATCTCCTTCATCAACCTCGGCGTGACCCTCGGTTCCACCACCGGCGGCTGGTTCCTCACCCGCATGGGCATGGAGGGCACCATCGTCAGTGGCTTGCTGTTCTGCGCCCTGGCCGCCGCAACCATCGTCGCCAAGGTAGTGATGTATGGCGCACGCCCCGCGCCGACCGAGCCGGAAACCCAAGCGGTTTTGCACTAGAGTCATTGACCGGGAAGCCTGGCCTGCCAGCTTCCCGTTTCTATTGATCAGACCCGGACGGAGTCACGAAATGGATGTCAGCAGCACAGCCCTCACCTCCACGCAGACCATCGATTTTCCGGTGGACAGCACCCAGTTCGACTGGGAGAACCTGCGCTACTTCATTGCCTTCGCCAGGATCCGCTCCCTGGCCGCCGCGGCCCGTGTGCTCAATGTCGAGCACGCCACCGTATCGCGGCGCATCGCGGCCCTCGAAACGGCGCTGAAGATCCGCCTGGTGGACCGCCGCAGCCACCGCTACGAACTGACCGAAAACGGCGAGCGCATCGCCCAGCTGGGCAACCGCATGCAGGAGACCGCCTGCGCCCTGAGCCGCACGGTCTGCGCGATCCGCACCGAGCGGGTGGCGGACATCACCCTCAGCGCCCCGCCCCACCTGACCACCCACTTCATCGCCCCGCACCTCGGCCGCCTGCGCGAGCGCTGCCCGGACGTCAACGTGCGCATCCTCTCCACCCCGCGCATGGCCTCCATGGCCCGGCGCGAGGCGGATATCGCCATCAGTGTCGGGCGGCCCACCGAGACCGACCTGGTGGTGCGCAAGATCGGCACCCTCGACTTCGCCTTCTTCGCCGCCCCCGGCTATTTGCAGGGGCGCAACGAGGCCGCCTACGAGTTCATCGCCCATGACGATGACCAGGAGCCGTCACCGCAACGTATCTGGCTGGAGAATGCCGCCGGGCAACGGCCGGTGGTGCTCAGGGCCAAGTCCTTCGACGTACAGGCCGAGGCCGCCAGGGCCGGCGCCGGCATCGCCCTGCTGCCGGTGTTCATGGCCGAGGCCCAGGCCGGCCTGCAGCAGGTGCCGATCGAGGTCCAGCCGTTGCAGGCGGAACTGTGGCTGGTGGTCCATCGCGATATGCGCAATGCCCAGGGCATACGCACGATGATGGACTTCGTCATTGACTGTTTTGCACTGCAACATCGTTGAACAGCATTCGACGCAATGGGAATTTTTTAACAGCCGCTGTTAAAAACAACCTGTTTACAATCCGTGGCCCATCACCCAGTATCGATTTCGGTCAAGCATAGAACAACGCCCACACGCCATGACTTCGCAACACCTCGCTTCTGCCAAATACCCATAATAATAATCAATCGGCCATATAACTATAACGATACCTCACCTGACGGATCGTTATAGACCTTCGGCCGCACACGACATTGCTACTCCTGGTTACCTCTGTTTATTCGAAGTAAAAGCGGCACACTTGCGTGCCTTCGAAACATGATAAAGGGACTGTGTTCATGAACCAGATAAAGATTATCGATGTCACGCTGCGCGACGGCGGCTACCGTAATAATTTCAACTTCACCGTTGATTATGCCCAGTCGGCCATTTCGCAAATGATCGAGGCCGGTATTCCGTACTGTGAAATCGGCTACCGCAACGGCCCGTTCGCTCCCAAGCGCGAACACGGCCTGACCAGCGCGGTCGACGAGCGCTACCTCGAAGCGCTGCAGGCCGCCGCCGAGGGCCGGATCGCCCTCTGCGTCATGGTCCATCCGCATAACGTCGACGCCAGCGACTTCGAGCTGCTGCGCGAGCACGGCGTGGCGATGATCCGCGTGTGCCTGCGCCGCGACCGCCTGGACGACGGCCTGGCCACCATCCGCCTGGCCAAGGCCTATGGTTTCCAGGTCAGCGCCAACGTCACCCACGTCACCACCCTCGGCCCGGGGGATATCTCCGACATGAGCCTGCGGGCGGAAAACGCCGGGGCAGACGTGCTGGTGTTCGCCGACTCGAACGGCAACATGATCCCCGCCGACGTCGACCGGCTGATCACCCGGATCTCCAGCCGGGTCCTGATTCCCCTGGGTTTCCACGCCCACAACAACCTGTCCCTGGCGCTCTCCAATGCGATCGCCGCCATGGATGCCGGTGCCGAGTACATCGACGCGTCGATCTGCGGCATGGGCAAGGGCGCCGGCAACCTGCACCTGGGGGTGTTCGTCGCCTACCTGCACCGCGCCGGCATCCGCAACGGCTACGACCTGGCCAGCACCCTGCACCTGTCGCAGCGCACCGCCGACACGGTGCCGACCAGCAGCCTGCCGCTGTCGCTGACCGACCTGATGATGGGCACCTACAACATGCCTTTCGATGTCCAGCAGCGCCTGGAAGAAGTCATCAAGTTGCATAATCCGACTTCAACTTTCCATGCCTTGCAGATATTGCACGAGCAGGACAACAGCAAGCCGGAAAAGGCCATCAAGCCACTACCGCTGATTCAGGTGCCATCGCTTGCCAGTGGAGGTGCCCTGTAATGAGCCTGCGCCATAAAGTCTGTGTATTGCCCGGCGATGGTATTGGCAGTGAAGTGACCGATGCGGTACTTCCATTATTCGAAGCCCTCGATCTTCCCATTGACCTGGTCTTTGGCGATATCGGCTGGAGCTGCTGGCAGAATGAAGGCAACTGCATTCCGGATGCAACTTGGTCATTGATCAAATCGAGTGATGCAACCTTGTTGGGCGCTATTACCAGCAAGCCACTTCGCGAAGCCGAAGCGGAACTTCCGGCGGCACTGCGCGGCAGCGGAAGAGTGTATGTTTCGCCGGTCATCCAGTTGCGCCAGAAACTCGAACTGTATGCCAACGTGCGTCCGGTAACCGATGTGCTCGGCGATAACCGCTACCGCTTCTCGGTGATCCGCGAGAACACCGAGGGCCTGTATGCCGGGCTGGATTTCGCCAGCATCCCGCCGGCCTTCGAGGCGATCCTGGCGGAGCGCGAGCGCAATGGCGCGCCCTGGACCCGCCAGGGCCCCGACGACGCCACCATCAGCGTGCGCCTGCAGACCCGCGCCGGGCTGACCCGGCTGTTCCGCTTTGCCTTCGAGCATGCTCGCCAGCAGGGCCATGAGCGCGTGACCCTGGCGGACAAGCCCAATGTGCTGCGCTACAGCGGCGCCTTCGCCCGGGAGATCCTGGAGACGGTGGCGGCGGATTACCCGGATATCCAGTTCAACATCGACAACGTCGACGCCGTGGCCCTGTGGATGGTGCGACGCCCCGAACGCTTCGGGGTGATCGTCGCCGAGAACATGTTCGGCGACATCCTCTCCGACCTCGGCGCGGGGGTGATGGGCGGCCTGGGCCTGGCACCGAGCGCCAACATCGGTGCCCGTGGCGCCTACTTCGAACCGGTGCACGGCAGCTTCCCCGCCTACGCCGGCCAGCAGCGGGCCAACCCCAGCGCGATGTTCCTCTCGGTGGCGCTACTGCTCGACCACCTCGGCCATGTGCAGGCCGCCGAAGCGACCCGCCACGCGGTGGCCCAGGTGGCCCGCAGCGAGATCCGCACCTACGACCTGGGTGGCAGCGCCAGCACCTTCGAGGTGGCCGCCGCCATCGTCCGCCAGGCCGTCGAATCGGCTGCCCGCCCGACCGAGCTGAAGAAGCAAGGAGCCCACGCATGAACGCGACCGCCTCCCCCGTCACCCGCCGCGACCCGGAACTGCTCAAGGCCGTACAAAGCCTGGACACCGCCAGCCTGTCCGACGCCCTCGACAGCCTCGGTCTGCCCGGCGGCCTGGCCGGCCTCAACCAGCAGGTGCCCGGCACCCGCTGCGCCGGCTTCGCCTACACCGTGCTGTACGAGCCGGTGCACGAGAGCAGCGGTTTCAAGAACGCTGCCAACTACATCGACGACGTGCCGTCCGATGCGGTCATCGTCTCCAGCAACCCCGGCCGCATCGATTGCACCACCTGGGGCGACATCCTCACCCACGTCGCGGTCAGCCGCGGCATTCGCGGCACCCTGATCGACGGCGCCGCACGGGATATCGACACGGTGCAGCGCCTCAACTACCCGCTGTTCAGCCGCGTGCGCTTCATGCAATCGGCGAAGAACCGGGTCCAGCTCAAAGCCACCCAGATCCCGGTGCAGATCTCCGGCGTGACCGTGCACCCCGGCGACCTGGTGGTGTGCGACAGCAGCGGCTGCCTGGTGATCCCCGCCGCCCGCGCCGACGAGGTGATCCGCCGCGCCCGGGCGGTGGAGCAGACCGAGCGCGACATCATCCAGAGCGTCAACGAGGGCTACAGCCTGGAACAGGCCCGCGCCCTGCACCGCTACGACCAGCCCTGGCTTTCGGCCCGGGAAAAACAAGGCACTGCCTGACTTGCGACATGTTCCATCCACTTGATGAGAGAACACACGACATGACCCATGCAACCGTGAACATTCGCAAACCCAACCCGGTGCGCGACAGCAAGAACAAGATCAAGCTCGGCGTCTTCGGCTTCAACATCGAAGGCGGCTGCACCCTGACCAGCGCCCCGGAACGGCACAAGGCGGCGGACTGGCAAAGCAACCTGGCGATCGCCACCCTGGCCGACCGCGCCGGCCTCGAACTGCTCCTGCCGGTGGGTCGCTGGCGTGGCTGGGAAGGTGCGAGCAACCCGATGGGGGTGTCCTACGAGACCTACACCTGGGCTGCCGGCCTGGCCTCGGTCACCGAGCAGATCGCCCTGTTCACCACCTCGCACCTGTCCACCGTGCACCCGCTGTTCGCCGCCAAGCAGGCAGCCACCATCGACCACATCAGCGGCGGGCGCTTCGGCCTGAACATGATCTGCGGCTGGTTCGGCCAGGAAATGGGCATGTTCAACGGCCACCAGCGCGACCATGACAAGCGCTACGACCACGCCGACGAGTGGATCGAGATCGCCAAGACCGCCTGGGAGGCCAACGGCTACTTCGACTACGAGGGCGAGTTCTTCAACGTCAAGCAAGGCTACGCCGAGCCCAAGCCGATCAACCGGCCGTTCCTGATGAATGCCGGTGGCTCGCCACGCGGTCGGCAGTTCTGCGCCAAGCACTGCGATGCAGCATTCCTGATCCTCAAGCACGAGGACGATGACGACGCCATCCGCGCGCAGATCCAGGCCTACCGCGACCTGGCCCGCGAGGAGCACGGTGGCGAGATCCAGATCTGGGTGTACTCCTACGTGGTCCACGAGGACACCCTGGAACAGGCCCAGGACAAGCTCGACTACTACGTCACCCAGCATGGCGATGACGTCGCCCTGGACAACGTGACCCGCGAGATCGGCGTGCAGAGCGGCATGTTCAAGGACGAAGAGGACGCCGAGCGCTTCCGCTTCCACTTCAAGGCGGGCTTCGCCGGGGTACCGCTGGTGGGGACTTCCGAGATGATCGTCGAGCAGATGCAGCGCTGGTCCGACCTCGGCGTGGACGGCATCAACCTGACCTGGCTGGACTACCAGAGCGGCCTGCAGCGCTTCGTCAAGGAAGTCCTGCCGCTGATGGAACAGGCCGGACAGCGGGCGCCGTACAAGCCAGGACGGATCATGGAGGCGGTGGCATGAGCGCATACGCCCAGGCCCGGGCGCTGCCCGAAGACGACGCCGCCGAGCTGGCCGACGGTTTCAAGAACGCCATGCGCCGGCTGACCTCCAGCGTGGCGATCATCGCCAGCCGCGACGGCGACGAGCCGGTGGGCATGGTCGCCACCGCCGTGGTCTCGGTCAGCACCACGCCGCCGGCGCTGCTGATCTGCGTCAACCGCTCGGCCAGTCTGCACAGCCCGCTGACGCTGTCCGGGCGCTTCAGCGTCAACCTGCTGAGCGCCAACCATAGCGAGCTGATCCCGGTGTTCGCCGGCCAGGTCAAGGGCCCGGCGCGCTTCGACCATGGTCAGTGGGAAGACCTCCACGGCCTGCCCTGCCTGGCGGATGCGCAATCGAGCCTGGTCTGCACCCTGGACCAGCGCGTCGGCTACGGCTCCCACGACGTGATCATCGGCCGTGTCGACGCGGTGCGCTTCGCCGAACCGATCAACCCCCTGCTTTGGGAAAACGGCAGCCCGGCGATTTCCGCCCGGCTGGCGCAATGAACCCTGCTCACCGAACGAGGAAATCCAAATGACCCAGATCGAAAAATTCCAGGCGCCACAACCGGGCGAAGACCAGGCCATCTTCCTGGTCAACGTGGTCCACGTGAACCCCGGCCAGCAGGACGCCGCCCTCGCCGTGCTGCGCGATACCGTGCAGTACGTGGCGCGCACCTACCCGGCCTTCGAATGGAGCCGGCTGTACAAAAGCATCGACGGCAAGACGGTGATCAACCAGGCGCAGTGGACCAGCCAGGACGCCTTCGACTCGCTGTTCCATGACGAGGAATTCCTCTCCCGCTACAACGGGCTGAAGAACACCGGCACCTGGGAATTCCACCTCTACCACGTCAGCGACTACATCCCCCAGGCACTGACGGCCGCCGCGCTCGCCGAGTGAGTCACAGCCCCAGGCGGCAGGCCGCACCTGCCGCCCTTTTACAGGAGTTTCGATATGGCTGACCTGAACACCCGCCTCACCCGCAGCCTGAACATCCGCAACCCGATCATCCTCGCGCCCATGGGCGGTGCCTCGGGCGCCAGGCTGGCCACGGCCGTGTCCCAGGCCGGCGGTCTCGGCCTGGTGGGCGCCAGCTACGGCGACGAGCAATGGATGCGTACCGAACTGGAACCGATGCGCGAGCTGGAGCAACCCTGGGGCGTCGGCCTGGTGATGTTCACCGTGGCGCGCAACATGGGGCTGCTGGACCTGGCCCTGGACTATCGCCCCGACGTGGTGGCCCTGTCCTTCGGCGACCCGGCCGACTTCATCCCGATCATCCACCGTGGCGGCGCCAAGGCCATCGTGCAGATCCACGAACTGGACCAGGCCCGCGCCGCCGTCGATGCCGGCGCCGACGCGCTGATCGTGCAGGGAGCCGAGGCCGGCGGGCACAGCCTGCGCCGTGGCCTGCTGCCGCTGCTGCCGGCGGTGCAGGACCTGGTCGGCGACCAGGTGCCGCTGATCGCTGCCGGCGGTATCGCCGACGGCCGTGGCGTCGCCGCAGCACTGGTGCTGGGCGCCGACGCGGTAATGCTCGGCACCCGCTTCCTCGCCTCGGAAGAGGCCCTGCCCTCGGCCGCCTTCAAGCAGCGCCTGATCGCCTCGGCTACCTCGGACACCGTGCGCACACGAATCTTCGACCGCGTGCGCGGCATCGAATGGCCCGAGCAGTACAGCGGCCGGGCCATCGCCAACCGCTTCTCGAACACCTGGCTGGGCCGTGACGAAGCACTGCGCGACGCTCCCGACTCGGTACGCCAGGACTACGCCCGGGCAGTGCTCGCCGACGACCTCGAACAACGGGTGATCTGGGCCGGCGAAGTGCTCGACCTGGTGGGCGATATCAAGCCGGCGCGGCAGATCGTCAACGACCTGCTCAGCGACACCACGCGCATCCTGCGCAACGGCCAACGCCTGTTGGCCTTCGACAAGATCGCCTGAGCTGCGGAGGCAACGGCTATGCAAAAGTGCTACGCGACAAGCCGGCAATGGGGCGACGGCAAGCAACTGGCGGTGGTCATGTCGCCGGTCATGCCGGTGTGGGATGAAGGCCGCTTCTTCGAGCCGCTGATCGCACCACTGGTCAAGGCGGGCTACCGGGTGCTGGTGTTCGACACCCTCTCGCTGCTGGCCGAGGAAAACGAATCGCTGCACGCCTTTTCCCAACGCTGGCAGCAGGAGCTGTCGACGCTGGGGCGGATCGACCTGCTGGCCGGCTCGGCCCTTGGCGGTGCGGTGGTGCAGACCCTGCTCGGCCTTCCCATCGGCCCGAGCATCGACAAGGTCTTGCTGCTGTCATCGCCGGCCCTGACGGACGGCATCCTCGATGGCCGCCTGGGCAGAATGGCCGACCTGGCCCTGCTCGGCGATCTCGAACAGGCCCTGCAACTGCTTGAGGAATGGGTGCAGCCGGCCAGCCGCATCAATCCCGGCACAGCGATCGAGATCGACCCGGCCAGTGCGGCGCTGCAAGCGCGGCGCCTGCACCTGGGCTTCCGTCTGCTCAACCGCCTCGACCTGCGCCAGGCCAGCCAGGACTTCGCCGGCACCCTGCTGACGGTGTACGGCGAGCAGTCGCAACTGGTGCGCGGGATCAACGTGCATATCAACGAGCAGGCCCGCCATCGCCGCCTGGCCATTCCCGAGGGCGGCATGCGCCCGTTGCTCGACGCCCCGGCGCTGGTGGTGCGCACGGTCCGCGAGCACCTGGGCATCGACCTGGAGGTGGCCGCATGAACCCGGTCCCGAGCCTGCTCCAGGCTGACTTCATCGATGTGCATTACCACGCAGGGCCCGATGCCTTCGTCAGGCGTCACGGGGTGATCGAAGCCGGCCGGCGCTACGCCGCGCTGAATGGCTGGGTGGTGTTGAAGAACCACCTCGGCTGCACTGCCTCCCAGGCCTGGGAGGCACGCCAGGAGGGCCTGCCGGTCTCGGGATCGGTGGTGCTCAACGAAATTGCCGGCGGCATCGACTACCGGGTGGTGCAGCGTTCGCTGTGCCATCACGGCGACAGCGACGCGCGGCTGATCGTCCACCTGCCCACGGTCACCGGCCGCGCCCACCAGTCCCGGCTCAAGCGCAACAGTTCTCACTGGATCCTCGACGAGCATCCCATCCGCCCATTGACCGTCAGCCAGGACGGCCAGTTGACCGCACAGACCCTGGACGTGCTGCGCATGGCCCGGGACTACCCCATCGTCATCTCCACCGGCCACGCCGACGCCCATGAAGTGCGTCTGCTGGTGGACGCGGCGGTGGGCCTGGACGTGCCCAGGCTGATGCTCAACCAGCCGGCCAACCCGCTGACCGGGCTGGATGCCGACGCCCTGCTGGAACTGGCCGAGGCGCCCATGGTGTATGCCGAGCAGACCGCCCTGACCTATCTGCTCGGCTACCAGCCGTGGGAGGATTTCGGTCGGGTGCTGCGCGAAGTGCCGCGGGCGCTGTACAGCTCGGACCTGGGGCAGACTTCGCAGCCGGATATCGAGCAGTGGCAGGTGGATAGTCTGCTGTGGTTCGAACGGATCGGCTTGGGGGGTGAGCGGGTGGCGCAGGTGAGTCGGGGGTATGCGCGGGAGATGTTGCGGGTGGAGTGATCGACCCAAGACCCTGTGGGAGTCGGCTTGCCGACGATGAGGCCAGACTGGACAACCTCTTTGTCATTGC